>JBBQIH010000098.1:0-8429 GCA_038324725.1 Cyanobacteriota bacterium
GAAGTGCTGGCGGGATCGATTGAGCGCGTGACCTTCCACAACGCCGAGAACGGCTTCTGCGTGCTGCGGATCAAGGCACGCGGCCACCGCGATCTGGTGACGGTGGTGGGCCATGCCGCCGAGATCAGCGCTGGCGAATGGGTCACCGTCAGTGGTGTCTGGGTGAACAGCCGGGAGCACGGCCAGCAGTTCAAGGCCTCCTTCCTCAGGGCCTCCGCTCCCACCACCGCCGAGGGCATCGAGAAGTACCTCGGCTCGGGAATGATCCGGGGCATCGGCCCGATCTATGCCAGCAAGCTCGTGGCGACCTTCGGCAATCAGGTGTTCGAGGTGATCGAGCAGGCCCCCGAGCGCCTACGAGAGGTGCCGGGCATCGGCCCGGTGCGGGGCCAGCGGATCAGCCAGGCCTGGGCCGATCAGAAGGTGGTGCGCGAAATCATGGTGTTTCTGCACAGCCATGGCGTCGGCACCGCCCGGGCCGTGCGCATCTTCAAGACGTACGGCAATGACGCCGTGCAAGTGATGGCGGAGAACCCCTACCGCCTGGCGCGTGACATCCGCGGCATCGGCTTCCGCACCGCTGATGCGATTGCCGCGCGACTGGGCATCGAGCCTGAGGCGATGATCCGCCTGCGGGCCGGCGTTAATTACGCCCTGCTGGAGGCCAGTGGCAATGGCCACTGCGGCCTGCCCACCGCTGCCTTCAGGCGCTGGCGGTGGGCTGCCCGCCTTTGGGAAGCATCGAGGCCGCCAAAGCCATCCCCTGGGTGGAGCAACGCCTCGCCCTGGAGCTCGCCGCCAGCCAGAAGGCAGCGGTGGAGCAGGCCCTCTCCAGCAAGGTGCTGGTGATCACCGGTGGGCCGGGGGTGGGCAAGACCACCTTGATCAACGCCATCCTGCGCATCCTGGCGGCCAAACAGCTGCGCATTCAGCTCTGCGCCCCCACCGGCCGGGCCGCCAAGCGGATGGGCGAAACCACCGGGCTCGAGGCGAAAACCATCCACCGGCTGCTGGAGTTCGATCCGGCAGCTTTCGGGTTCAAGCGCAATGCCGAACTGCCGCTGGAGTGCGATCTGCTGGTGGTGGATGAGACCTCGATGGTGGATGTCCCCCTGATGGCCTCGCTGCTTGCCGCCCTCCCGCCGGAGGCGGCCTTGCTGCTGGTGGGTGATGTGGATCAGCTGCCCTCGGTGGGTCCCGGCCAGGTGCTCGCCGATCTGATCAACAGCGGCGTGCTGCCGGTGGCCCGGCTCACGGAGGTGTTCCGTCAGGCCGCGAGCAGCCGCATCATCACCACCGCCCACGCCATCAATGCCGGCACCATCCCCGATCTACGGCCGCCGCCAGCAGAGGCCACCACCGACTTCTATTTCCTGCCTGCCGACTCGCCCGAGCAGGCGGTGGCCTTGATCCTCAAGGTGGTGGGCAAGCGCATCCCGGCTCGCTTTGGCCTCGATCCGATCGCCCAGGTGCAGGTGCTCTGCCCGATGGCCCGCGGTGGCTGCGGGTCAAGGTCGCTCAACATCGAACTGCAGCAGCTGCTCAACCCCGACCCCACCGAGCAGGTGGAGCGCTTCGGCTGGCGTTTTGCCCCGGCCGACAAGGTGATGCAGGTGGCCAACGACTACGAGAAGGAAGTGTTCAACGGCGATGTCGGCACGGTGGAAACGATCGATGCCGATGCCAGCGAACTGACGGTGCGATTTGACGGCCGTGAGGTGATCTACGGCTGGGGCGAGCTCGACAACCTCGTGCCGGCCTACGCCTGCACAATCCACAAGAGCCAGGGCAGCGAATACCCCGCCGTGGTGATTCCTTTGCTCACCCAGCACTACGCCATGCTGCAGCGCAATCTGGTGTACACGGGGATCACCCGCGGCAAGCAGCTGGTGGTGCTGGTGGGTCAGAAGAAGGCGCTGGCAATGGCGGTGAAGAACCATCTGGGCCGCAGGCGTTACACGAAGCTGGCGGAGTGGCTCAGCTGATCAGCTGCCAGGGCGATGAGGCGATCTTGGCCACTTCTTTCTCTGCGCAGTTGCAATCGCTCTGATGCCGCCGTCGCTGAGGTGGATGGCTCAGCTTGCAGTACTGACAACCAAGGCAGGCGGATCTATCAATGAATCAGAGGCAAAGTGGAAGAAGCATTTGAGTAAGACTCAGCCTCCCCCGGATCTGAAGGAGAGCCGCCCACCGTCAGAGGAGTTGCAAGTGCCCATTGCGTGGCCCTGACCGAGAGTTTCAGAGAGCCAGGGGTGCACCCATCTTCGCCAAAACTTTGAGTTCACCAGAAGCCGAGGTGGACATCCTTGCCTTCGCTTGACTCTCCTGCATAGGGGAGACCATACGGTGTAGACGTTGCATTCACATCCACCCCCCATGCCACGTCGCTCGCTGCTGATCACCTTGTCGGCCATCGCTGCAGTCAGTGTTCTGCCTTTTCCGGCCCTGGCCCAGATGGATCCCCACGAGGGTCATCGCGGCATGGACGGCATGCCTGGCATGACGACCCCGAACGGAGTCGACCCTGCCCATGCCGGGCACGCGCATGATGTGGGTCCGGCCGGCTCCACCTACGACCTGCGCTTCATTGACGGCATGGTTCAGCACCACACCGGGGCGCTGCGCATGAGCGAGTTCGTCTTCAATATCGGCCAGCCCGGCGTGGGTGGCCTGGCCAAGACGATCTGGCGTGATCAGGCCCAGGAGATCCGGGCGATGGCCCTCTGGCGCAAAGCCTGGTATCCCCAGGCACCGGTCTATCCGGTGGCGCTGGCGACCGGTGGGGATCCAAACAATCTCGCGGGGCTCACCCGAATGAGCCAGGCCCAGATCGATGGCATGCGGATGATGGGCGATGGGCCCACCAGGGAGAACCGGGTGGTGTGGTTCCTCGAGGGAATGCTCGATCACCACGGCGGGGCGCTGATCATGGCTCACGATGCCCTGGACAAGAGCACCAATCCCACGGTCCTGCGTTTCGCTCGGGATGTGATCGTGGCGCAGCGGGCCGAGATCATCGAACTGCGCCGGATGTTGGCCGTGGATGGACTGCGTAAGCCGGAGTACCACAAGTACGACGCCCTTTTTGCGCTCTGAGCAGCCGCTGGCCTCCAGCCCCCTTGACTCTCCTCTTAACTGGAGACCATATGGTTTGAATGATGGTGTTTCCGGTGTGATGCTCAACCAGAAAATCGATCCGAATCGTCCCCCTCACCACCGCTGGTCAGGGGTGCACCGTCGCGGTCTTCTGCTCGCCACGGTGCTGTCTGTGATGACCGTCGCCGGTCTTGGAACCTGGTACGCGCAGTCCACCGCGCGGCCATCGCTTGCTGAGCAGACCAAGCCGAGCGTTTCTGAGGCAAAGAGCCAGCGGGTGACGGCCTACCGCTCAGCCAACTGCGGCTGCTGCAAGGGCTGGCTGGACCATCTGCGCGCCGAGGGCTTCAGCGTGGTTGATCACGTGGTGGACAATCTCGAAGAGATCAAGGTCAGCCAGGGAGTTCCGGGGGATCTTGCGTCCTGCCACACCACCACCCTGGCGGGATACGTGATCGAGGGTCATGGTCCTGCTGAGGCCATCCACCAGTTGCTGCGCCAGCGACCGGCGGTGGCGGGCATCGCTGTGCCGGGGATGCCCCTCGGTTCGCCGGGCATGGAGTCAGCTTTGCGCAAGGAGTCCTACACAGTCTTCTCCTTCACCCGCGACGGATTGTTTACGCCCTTCTTCCACGTGAAGGCATAAAGATGGCGATGGATTTCTATTTTGGCCGCCGCTCTTTCCTTGCCCTCGCGGCAGGGGCCTCCGCCTCCGTCGCGGGAGCGGCCCTGCTGGGACGCTCCGCCCCCATGGCGTCTGGCCCATCACGTGTTCGCTCCAGCAGCGGGCAGCTGGACGTGGATCTGGTGGCGCAGGAGACGGCCGTCACGATTGCCAATGGCCCCCGCACGGCGCTGACCTACAACGGCCTGCTGCCCGGTCCGCTGCTGGAGGCTGAACCCGGCGACGCCGTGCGGATCAGGCTGCACAACCGCCTGAATCGTCCCACCAATCTTCACTACCACGGTCTCCATATTTCTCCGAGCGGCAACGCGGACAACGTCTTCTTGAGCGTGGCCCCGGGGGCCAGCCAGACCTACGACTTCAGCCTGCCCGCCGACCATCCCGCCGGCACCTTCTATTACCACCCTCACCGCCACGGCACCGTGGCCGATCAGGTGTTCGGTGGTCTGGGGGGTGTGCTGATCGTGCGGGGTGCCCTTGATCGCATCCCCGAGGTGCAAGCAGCCCAGGAGCAGGTGGTTTTCCTCAAGGATCTCCCTGGCGATGGGGATTTCGGCCCGATGGGCATGGGGATGATGCTGGGGCGGGAGGGAGCGGTGCTCACCGTCAACGGCCATGTGAATCCTGCGCTCTCGATCCCAGCCGGCGGCCTGCTGCGGCTGCGGATTGTGAACGGATCCAATGCCCGCTTCTGGCGGCTGGCCCTGGAGGACCATCCCTTCCACCTGCTCGCCACCGATGCCGGTGCCCTTGAAACTCCGGTGCAGCTAGAGGAGCTCTTGCTGGCCCCCGGCGAGCGGGCGGAGGTGCTGGTGCGAGGCGAACGGCAGGGCGGCCAATACCGGCTCCTGAACCTTCCCTATGTCCGCGGCTCTGGCGGAATGATGGGCGGCATGGGCCAAGGCAGAGGAATGGGCCGAAACCAGGGCCAAGGCTCTGCTCAGGAGCGGCCGCTGCCGGTTGCCACCCTGGCGTACGAGGGATCTGTGGCGACCCTGCCGTTACCCGAGCGCCTGCTGCCGGTTGCCCCTCTGCCGGAGCCGGTGCGCACCCGTCGCTTCCTGCTCAACCACGGCATGGCCGCCGGCATGGGCATGGTGTTCCTGATTAACGGCCGCGCGTTCGAGCACGGCAGGATCGACACTCGCGTCCAACTCGGAGACACGGAGGAGTGGGAACTGGTGAACGACGGGGTGATGGATCACCCCTTCCACGTGCATGTCAACCCGTTTCAGGTGATCAGTCGCAACGGCACTCCAGAGCCCTATCGGGCCTGGAAAGATGTGGTGTTAGTCCGGGCTGGGGAGACTGTGCGGATCCGCACCCGATTCGATGATTTCAGCGGCCGCAGCGTGTATCACTGCCACATCCTTGATCACGAGGAGCTGGGGATGATGGGAACCCTGGAGATTGTTGCTTAGTTCACCTCCATCACACCGCGCACCATGTTCATGCCGCAATGGAAGGGATAGATCCCCGGCGGGGTAGCCGGCAGCTCCAGGCTGGTGGTGGCATTCAGAGGCAGATCGAGGCTTTTGTGGAAGTCGGGAAAGATCACCTGGGCCACACAGCCACTGGGATCGATCCGGTGAAAGGACAGCCGCAGCGGGCGGCCAGCGATCGCCTTGATTCGAGCGGGGATATAGCCGCCATCCACCGTGATGGTGATCTCCTGGATGCCCTGCTCCCCCAGCTTGGCTGCTGTGCCGGATCCATGGCGCCCCAGGAACCACCAGAGCTCCCAGGCGATCAGGGCCAGTCCAACCACAACCACCAGCACATTCAGGCCCGAGGGCTGCTCGATCGAGCGCCAGAGGGGCTCGGCTGCAGCTCGGGCGGCAGACCCCTCTGCCATCAGAAAAGGAAGCAACATCACGAAGCAGCAACGGAGAGGGGAGTGGGCCTGAAACGGCGCAACCGCAGCGCATTGGTCACCACCGAAACCGAACTGAACGCCATGGCGCCGCCGGCGATCATCGGGCTCAGCAGCCAGCCGGTGAAGGGGAACAGCAGACCGGCGGCGATTGGGATGCCGGCCACGTTGTAGGCGAAGGCAAAAAACAAGTTCTGGCGAATGTTGGCCATCGTGTGGCGGCTGAGTTCGATCGCCGCCGGCACCCCGGCCAGGTTGCCGGAGATCAAGGTGATGTCGCTGGCGGCGATCGCCACATCGGTGCCAGTGCCCATGGCGATACCCACGTCGGCCGCCGCCAGGGCGGGAGCGTCGTTGATGCCATCTCCCACCATCGCCACCGGTCCATCGCCCTGCTCCTGCAGCCGGCGGATCACCGCGGCCTTGTCGGCAGGACGCACCTCGGCGATCACCCGCTCGATTCCCACCTGGCCCGCCACCACCTCAGCGGTGCGGCGCGCATCGCCGCTGAGCAGCACCACCTGCAGGCCCAGGCGCCGCAGGGCGACCACGGCGGCGGCGGCGCTGGGCTTGAGCGGATCGGCGATGCCGAAGCAGGCCTCGATTCGGTTGTCCACCACCACAGCCGCCACACTGCAGGCCGCTGCTTCCATCCGTGCCACCAGTGGTGTGAGGCCGGTGATGTCAATGCCGAGTTCGCTCATCCAGCGGGGTGTGCCCACCAACACCTTCCGCCCGGCCACGTTGCCCTGCACCCCCAGGCCCGCCACCGCCTCGAAGCCCTCCACGGCCGGCAGCTGCGGATCCTGGAGCTGGGGGCGGATGTAGCCCACGATCGCCTCAGCCAGCGGATGCTCCGAGCGCTCCTCCAGGGCTGCCACGGCGGCCAGCAGGGTCTGGACCGGCAGCTTGCCAGCGGGCAGTCGCTCGAAATCGGTCACTTCCGGGTGGCCAAGGGTGAGGGTGCCGGTCTTGTCGAGCACGATCGTGCGCAGGCCGCCGGCTGTTTCCAGGGCCTCGGCGCTGCGAAAGATCAACCCGCTCTCGGCCCCTTTGCCGGAGGCCACCATGATCGAGGTCGGCGTGGCCAGGCCCAGAGCACAGGGGCAGGCGATCACCAGCACACTCACCAGGAACAGCATCGCCAGCACCGGATTGCCACTGACCAGGAACCAGACCACAAAGGCCGTGATGGCGATGGCGATCACCACGGGCACGAACCAGCCCACCACCTGATCGGCCAGCTTCTGCACCCGGGTGCGGGAGCTCTGGGCCTGGCGCACCAGCTCCACGATCTGGGCGAGCACCGTGTCGCTTCCCACATGGCTGACGCGGAAGCTGAAGCTGCCGCTGCGGTTCATCGAGGCGCCGATCACGCTGTCACCGGGGCCCTTTTCGACAGGGGTGGGTTCACCGGTGAGCATCGATTCCTCCACCCAGGAGCTGCCCTCCACCACCACCCCATCCACGGGCAACTTCTCGCCGGGGCGCATCTGCACCTGATCCCCCACCACCACCAGCGCCACCGGGATTTCCTGCGGCACACCGTTGCGCAGCACACGGGCGGTGGGCGGCTGCAACTGGAGCAGTCGACGGATTGCTTCTGAGGTCTGGCCCCGGGCTCGGGCCTCGAGCAGGCGGCCCAGCACAATCAGGGTGATGATCACCGCAGCGGTTTCGTAGTAGACGTCTGCTGGCAACCCTTCCGCTCTGAGCAGCTGCGGAGCGAAGGTGGCGACGAGGGATGCGAGCCAGGCGATGCCAGTGCCGGCCGCCACCAGGGTGTTCATGTCGGCGCTGTGTTGGCGGAAGGCCGAGGCGGCGCCTGTGAAGAACTCCCGCCCGCACCAGAACAGCACCGGCGTGGAGAGCAGCAGCTGGGTCCAGGGACTGGTGAACCAGCCGGGCAGGAAAGCCAGGGAATGGAGACCGAGCATGTGCGGCAGGCTGGCAAGCACCACCAGGCCGGTGAGCACCGCCGCCACGGTGAGCTTGCGGCGCAGGAGCGTGAGCTCCTGGGCCAGCTCCCGGTCCATGTCTGGTGCCAACATGCCGCTACCGTCGTCCTGGCAACAGGACGGCTTCGTCGTCGTGGATGTCATCGGGCTGTATCCCCTTTCGACTGCCTACTGCCACAAGGTATGGTCTCCAGCATGCTGGAGAGTCAAGCCTCCATGGCCGTTCGATACAGAACCAGTGTGGCGCTCCTCTACGTCCTTGAGATTTTCTTGCGGCGCCCACTAACGAACAGAGCGGCACCTGAGATCGATGGTGTTGGCCAGCATCAGCGGAATCTGATCGCCTTAGAGTCTCCCTACAAGTGGAGAGTCAACCCCCCGTGGTCATCGCGTCCCCGCCTCATAGCCTCAAGATCGGTGAGCTGGCAGCCCGCAGTGGCCTGCCCGTCAAGACACTCCGTTATTACGAAGAGCTCGGCCTGCTGCCTGCCGTGGGCAGAAGCCCCGGTGGCTACAGGCTTTTCAGCGAGGAAAGCCTGAGGCGGTTGGCCTTTATCCGCCGCCTCAAAGCCCTTGGCCTGACCCTTGAGGAAATTCAGGAGTGCCTCGCGCCCCACGATGCCGGCCTTCTTCCCTGCCACGACATCCAGCTACAACTTTGCCGCCAAATCGAGCGCATCGATGAACGCATTGAGGAGCTGGGCTTGCTGCGGATTGAGCTACAGGCACTGCTCGGGAGCTGGCAGAGCGACCCTCTCAAGGATGACGCGGTGATCTGCCCCAATCTTCAGGTGTGAGAAAGCCTTCAACGCACAAG
>JBBQIH010000099.1:0-8321 GCA_038324725.1 Cyanobacteriota bacterium
GATGATGCAGAAGGAGGGACTGGAGGCGATCTTCACCCGCCACGATCGCCATCGGCGCGCCACCCAGGCGGCGATGAAGGCGATCGGCCTGCCCCTTTACGCGGCCGAGGGCCATGGCAGCCCGGCGATCACCGCGGTGGCGCCGGAGGGCATCGATGCCGAGCTTCTGCGCAAACACGTCAAGGAGCGGTTCGACATCCTGCTGGCCGGCGGCCAGGACCACCTCAAGGGCAAGGTGTTCCGCATCGGCCACCTGGGCTTCGTCTGCGACCGCGACGTGCTCACGGCCGTGGCCGCCATCGAGGCCACCCTCCAGGCCCTGGGGCTGGCCAAGGCCGCCACCGGCTCCGGCGTGGCGGCGGCGGCTGCGGAACTGGCCGGCTGAACAACGGTGGCGGGGTGGGTGGCGGGGTGGCGGGGTGGCGGGGTGCTGAAGGGCGAATTATGTTCATAGTGGACGCTTTTGACGCCATGACCCCTGCTGCCCTGCGACGCCTTCCCCTCGCCACCGCCCTCTGCCTGGGCCTGGCGGCGGCCGGTTGCCAGCGTGCCGATCTTTCCCAGCAGACCAAGAAGACCGAAGCAGCGATCTGCACCGAGCTGGCCACGGTGAACCAGGCCCTGGAGCAGGTGGCGGCCCTGACGCCCGCCTCCACGGTGGGCGAGGCCCGGGCAGCCCAGCGGACGCTGGAGCAGTCGATCGCGGCCCTCAAGACTTCGGAGAACCAGCTGCAGAAGCTGAGGGTGGAAGCCTTCCGCAAGGTGCTCGATGGCTTCCGTGGGGAGGTGGCCAAAGCCTCCGCCAACAAGGACCAGACCCTGGAGGAGGCTGCCAATGAGCTGAAGCCCAAGGCCCTGGCGGTGATCGCCGCCCGCAAGGCGCTCTCCGCGGCCGTGCAGTGCGAGGAGCCGGCAGCGGCGTCCCCCAGCAAGCCCTGACAGGTGAAGCGCTGGCTCTGGACGCCCAGAGCCTTGCTAGGGTGATGCCCTGCGGGTGTAATTCAGTGGTAGAATGTCAGCTTCCCAAGCTGAACGTCGCCGGTTCGAATCCGGTCACCCGCTTTAGTCCAGGACTGAAAAGCGCCGTATATCAAGCATGGGGTCTCTCCCCCATCGGCTGGTGGTGCGCCAGTCGGAGCCTGTCAATGACTGGCAGTGCCAAGGAGTGGCATCGACCTTCTCACAGAGCTTCTCTCACGAATGCGCCATTGATTAGACAGGCATTCATCTGCGCGAGGTGAACTCATGGGTCGTCCAGCAGTGGATCGTCCGCAATCACGGCTGGGCGGAGGTTGCCAACTGAATTCGGCCCAACATAATGTCCGGAGGTGATCAGGGCAAGCCGCTTCAGCATCAACGACCGATCGCCTGACTCTGCAATAACAGGGAAACAATTCCCCAGGACGGTTTACAACAGTGCTGGAGACCAGCCGGGCGCCACCCAGCCGATCCAGACCTGTCTAGCGACCTGTCCAGAGACCTGGCTGGAGACCTAGAGTGAGGTGCATTGCCCTCCTGTCCCCCAGATGGTCCACCGCGTCCTCACCGAGACCGCCGTGAGCATCTCGGAACACAAGAAAAACCCCATGGCCACCGTGGCAGCCGGAGAGGGGATGGCCGTGGCGGTGCTGAACCGCAACGAGCCGGCCTTCTACTGCGTGCCGGCCAGGGCCTACGAAGAACTGATGGATCTGGTGGACGACCTGGAGCTGGGACGCCTTGCCGATGCCCGACTGGCAGACGGCCAGGAGCCAGTGCGGGTCAGCCTCGATGCCCTTTGAACTGGCATTTCACCCGGAAGCCCTTCGGGAATGGCGGCAGCTGACCGAGGGGATTCGCGCGCAGTTCAAAAAGAAGCTCGCTGAGCGGCTGGTTGTCCCGCGAATTCCCGCCAGCAAGCTGCGGGGCTCCAGTGATCGCTACAAGATCAAGCTCCGCTCCGCCGGTTTCCGTCTGGTCTACGAGGTGCAGGATCGCGAGGTATTGGTGCTGGTTGTGGCGGTGGGCAAGCGGGAACGCAATGCTGTCTACCGCCAGGCTGACCAGCGCTGAGGCCCCACCCCATGGCCGACTTCAGGTCCTCTGAGCTGGATCAACTGCGACGGGAGAACGCCCGACTGATTGCGCTGCTGGTAGCCCACGGCGTCGCCTGGCGCTCCAGCGGACCTGGCTCAACTGAACCTCCACCGGTTTCGGTCCAGCCCCATGCCAATGGCCCTGTTTCGGTGCAGGAGAAGGTGGCACTCTTCCGGCATCTCTTTCGAGGCCGTGACGACGTCTACGCCCTGCGCTGGCAGAGCAACAGCAGCGGGCGCTCAGGCTATGCACCGGCCTGCGCCAATGAGTGGCGCCCAGGCATCTGCGAGAAGCCACGGATCTCCTGCCGAGACTGCAACCACCGCGAGCTGCTGCCCCTCAGCGATGCAGCGATCTACGGCCATCTGGCCGGAGACCACACCATCGGCCTCTACCCCCTGCTGGAGAACGACCATTGCCACCTGCTGGCCGTCGACTTTGACGAGCAGGACTGGCGTGACGATGCCCGGGCCTTTCTGCGCTCGTGCCGGGAGCTGGCGGTGCCGGCAGCGCTGGAGATCTCCCGCTCTGGGGAAGGTGCTCACGTGTGGGTGTTCTTTGAGGAGGCCGTATCGGCGCGGGAGGCTCGCCAGCTGGGGGCGGCCCTGATCAGCCACACCTGCAACGCCACGCGTCAGCTGCAGTTGAGCTCCTACGACCGGCTGTTCCCCAACCAGGACACCCTGCCGAAAGGCGGCTTCGGCAACCTGATCGCCCTGCCGCTGCAAAAGGATGCCCGGCAGCGGGGTTGCAGCGTGTTCGTGAATGACGACCTGCACCCCTATCCCGATCAGTGGGCCTATCTGGCAACCCAGCAGCGGCTGTCGGTGGCCGGGCTACAGACCTTGATCCAGAGTGCCACCGGCGGTGCCCATCCCCTCGATCTGGCGTTCATCGACGAGGAGGACCTGGCGACTCCATGGAAGTCAGCAGTGCCGCTATCTCGGCTCAGGGGACCGCTGCCCACTTCCATCACGCTCACCCTGGCTGATCGCATCTATGTGGAGCGCTCGGGCCTGCCGCAGCCACTGCTCAATCGCCTGATTCGCCTCGCCGCCTTCGCCAACCCGGCCTTTTACAAAGCCCAGGCGATGCGCCTGTCGGTATGGGACAAACCGCGGGTGATCGGCTGCGCCGAGAACTTTCCCCAGCACCTCGCCCTGCCGCGGGGCTGCCGGGAGCCGGCGTTGACCCTTCTGCAGGAGCAGGGAATCGGCTGGGAACTTGTGGATGAGCGCCAGAACGGCTCACCGCTGGAGCTGTCGTTCACAGGCCGGCTGCGCGCTGACCAGGAGACCGCCGTGGAGGCGATGCTGCGCCATGACATCGGCGTGTTGCAGGCACCGACGGCCTTTGGAAAAACAGTGGTCGCAGCGGCGATCCTGGCTCGGCGGGGCGTGAACACCCTGGTGCTGGTGCATCGCGCCGAGCTGATGCGCCAGTGGCAGGAGCGGCTCCAAACCTTCCTGGACGTCCTACCCGAGGCGATCGGTTGCATCGGTGGCGGCAAGAACAGGCCCACCGGCCAGCTCGACATCGCCGTGATGCAGTCGCTGGTGCGCAAGGGCGAGGTGAATCCCTTGGTGCAGACCTACGGGCAGATGATTGTCGACGAATGCCACCACATCGCGGCGGCGTCCTTTGAGGCCATCCTGCGCCAGGTGAAGGCCCGCTACGTGCTGGGGCTGTCGGCCACCCTGGTGCGCCGCGACGGTCTGCAGCCGATCCTGTTCATGCAGTGCGGCCCCATTCGCCACACCGCCCAGCGGCCTGCCGGAGCGCCCCAGATCCTGGAGCTGGTGAGCCGCACCCATCAGCTCAAGGGGCTGCCAACCGATCTGCCGATCCAAGAGCTGATGCGCCGATTAGCGGAGGACCCACGCCGCACCGAGCGGATCGTGGACGAGGCTCTCGCCTGCTGGGGTGACGGCCGCAATCTGTTGCTCCTGAGCGAGCGCACCGATCACATCACGACGATCGCCGCCGCTCTGGCTGGGGAGGTACCAAACCTGTTCCTTTTGCATGGGCGGCTGAGCGCACGCAAGCGCAGCACCACCCTTGCCGCGCTGGAGGCGTTGCCTCTGAACGAACCCCGCATCGTGCTGGCCACAGGCCGTCTGGTGGGAGAAGGATTCGACCATCCGCCACTCAACACTCTGCTGCTGGCGATGCCCGTGTCCTGGAAAGGCACACTGCAGCAATACGCCGGCCGCCTGCATAGACAACAGAGCGGCAAGACCAGCGTGCGCATCATCGATTGGCTTGATCTCGGCCATCCGATCACGCAACGGATGTGGGAGCGACGGCTGCGGGGCTATCGGGCCATGGGCTACGTGCTGCTTGCAGATCAGCTATCGATGGCAGGCGCCTGAACGAAACCTTCTCACAGACCTTCTCACATCCAAGCCTGAGGGCTTATGAGACTCACGGGGGCGCAAGCAGTTCGGCTAATCAATCGAGAAGCTTCCCAAGCTGAACGTCGCCGGTTCGAATCCGGTCACCCGCTTGATGAAGAATTGATAGACAAAAAAGAGGCTGGGTCCATTGGATCCTCAGCAATCTTCATTGGCAGGCAACGGGGATTACAAATTTGGCATGGTCGGGGGCAGCACCCTTTGCGGAGGCTGAGGCGCGCGAGGACGGCAGCAGGCCGCGAACGTCCTTCCACCTGGCTTTGGAGCGAGCTCCCGCCTTAGGGCCGGGGTTTGATCAACTGCAGAACCTGCAGACCTAAACCCCCTGCACGCCGTTCGCAGTCGAGCGCCTCAAGGATCGCCCGGGCCGAAACGTCGAGTTCACCTTCCAGGGCCGCCCTCCGCGCCTGTTCGTTGAGGGTGGCCGCCTTGAGCAGCAGGCGCTGACGAGCGCTGGGATCGGACAGCGGCGAGACGCTGGACCTTCGGCGTACAGAAGACTCCAGCGTCAAGGTGACGGGAGCAGACGGGCTAGAGACAATCATGATCAGCGAGGATTTCGCACTATCGAAAACATTCACAACGGGTCAGTTGGCTTCCAACAGACCCCTATGTTTTGCGATCTTACTCCACAACATATCCTTGGCGTCCGCTTGGACGGAACTGAGCGTCAAAACGTGAGGTAGGGATGGATGGCCCCGACTTGCTCAGGTGCCGGGTTCCTCCTGATTTCCCCCCAGGGCGGCAATCTGGGAGCGCAGCTGGTCCGAGCGCGGCTGGTCACCCCGGGTGAGGGCGACGGCGAGGGCGAACTCAAGTTTCTCGAGCTGATGATCGCCTTCTTCCTGGGAATGGCTGCGTAACTGGCAGTGAGGCGCAGGGCTGGCCGCACGTGAAGCAGGGTTCTGCCCGTGAACGGGGCTGGAAGAGGACTGGTAAGGGGAAGTGGGGAAAGCCATGGCCCGCTTTCTTTTCATTTTGACACCCCTGGCCAGGGGGGTGCGCGGGCTCAGGCGGCGGAGGGGTAGGGGACGTCGTCGTGGCTTTCGTAGACAGGGGGCGCCTCGGAGCTGACGCCGATCTCCAGCAGATGGCGGCAGTCCTGCAGCAGCCGCTCGACGTTGTCGAGGCTGGCCAGTTCTTCCGGCTCCGGGCGGGCCTGATTCGACGCCTGCAGTTCCACCGCCGCCAACCGCTGCTCCAGGGTCACCAGGCGCTGGGAGAGGGCGTGGATGGTTTCGGCGAGATCTTCGGCATTGCGGCTGATGCGGAACGACACCGATGCGGGGGTCATGACAAGGAGAGCGATTGTTCTGAGCCGCATGACAACACACCCGGGTGACCCTCTCAAGCACCAGTGGCAGGGATCTCCCAGAGTGGGCCCTGTTGATCAGGCTCAGCGGCGATGAACCATCCCTGGCAGCTCTTGCTTTACGTGATGGCGGGACTCACCGGCGGCCTGCTGGCCCTGCGCACCGGCATCCCGGCGGCTCCCCTGGCCGGGGCTCTGCTGGGGGCCGCCCTGGTCAGCGTGACGGGCCGGCTCGAGGTGGCCCAATGGCCGCTCGGTTCCCGCACCCTGCTGGAAATCGGCATCGGCACGGTGATCGGTACCGGCCTCACCGGCACGGCCCTGATGGAGCTGCGTCAGCTGTGGCGGCCCGCCCTCCTGATCACCTTCACCCTGGTGCTCACCGGCCTGGTGGTGGGCCTGGGCTGCAGCCGACTGATGGGCGTTGACCCGGTGGTGGCCCTGCTGGGGGCGGCCCCGGGGGGCATCAGCGGCATGAGCCTCGTGGGGGCGGAGTTCGGCGTGGGGGCGGCCGTGGCCACCCTGCACGCGGTGCGGCTGATCACCGTGCTGGTGATCCTGCCGCTGGTGGTGCGGCTGGTGCTCCCCGCCGCTGCCGCCCCACCGGGCGGCTGACCACCCTGGACAGGAGCGCAGGGGTCGATACGTTGGGCCACCTCGTTCTTCCCTTGCGGTCCGATGGCCACTCGCCACTTTCTCCCTCGCCGACTGGGCCCCCTCGTCCTGGGGGCGGCAGTCGGCCTGCTGGCCGCCAACGGCACCGCCCAGAGCGCCCACGCCGGCAACAACATTGACGGGCCCGGGGGCAAGGGCGCCCAGGTGTATTGCTTCATGCGCAACAACGGCAATGTCCACGAAGTCAGCTGGACGGCCTCCTACGCCCTGATCAAGCGCCAGAGCGCCGGGCTGTTCAAGACATCCCCCGAGCATGCCGCGGTGATGATCACCGAGGCGGTGGTCCAGAACCCCAGCACCTTCCCCGATTGCGGCCGGTTCCTCGGGGATCTGTATGCACCGCGCTCCTCCGGCACTACCGCCACCAGCCCCGAACCCAGCCCGACCGCCATCTCGGTCGTCGGCGGTGGTAAGGCTGGTGACAGCGGCATGACCCGGAGTGAGCGTTACAACTGAGCGGGCCGGCCTGCTCGTCACCACCACTTCCCAGCAGAGCCGACGGCCGCCTCTGGTGCTGCTGCTGGCCCTTCTGCTTGCTGGCTGCGTTGAGCAGCCCTTGCCCCAGCGGCCCATCACCCGCGAAGACTGCCTGCGCTCGGTGAACCTGGAGGATCTCCCCAGCGCCCTGCAGCAGTGCGACAAGGTGGTGGCCGCCTTCCCGAAGGATCCCGGCCCGCTGAACGAGCGGTTCCTTCTGCACACCCTGGCCGGTAACACCGCCGCCGCCTGCCGGGACATCGCCCAGGCCACCACCCTGACGGCCGGGGTGCCCAAGACCAACCTGGACCCGATCCTGCGCCAGGACCTGGACGTGCGCCAGCGCAGCTGCGGCGAAGACGCTCCGTGACGCCGCCCTAGCCGCGCTCGAGCCACTGGCGTACCAGGGCCGGCAGGGCCTGCTGGCGGCGCAGGGCGTCACGACCCTGCAGCAGCAGGGAAATCCGCTCGGCCTTGCTGGCGATCAGATCGTCCACCAGCCGATCGGCGACGCCCAACTGCAGCCAGTGGCTGGTGAGCGCGGCCCCCATGCCGATCCGGTGGCAGCGGTCCTCGGCCTGCTCGGCGTCGCCAGGGGTCCAGGGCCGCTCCACCAGCACCACGTGACGGGCCCGGTGCAGGGTGAAGCCCAGGCCCCCGGTGCCGTAGGTGGCGATCAGCACGGGGCTGCGGCCCGACTGAAAGGCGTCCACCAGCCTCTGCCGTCGGGCCGGGGGCACGGCGCCGACCAGGGGACCCCCGTCGTCCCCCTGGCCCAGCTGTCGGTGCAGGGCCAGGGCGGTGGCCACGAAGGCCGTGAACACCACCACCGCTTCACCGCCGCCCCGCAGCGCGGCCACCAGCTCGGTGGTGGCCGCCAGCTTGTGATGAGAGGCGATCTGGCGCAGGGCCGTGAACACGGCCAGGGCTTCGGCATCGCGGCGCACCTCGCCGGCCCAGGCCCGGCGGCGGTAGTCGTCGATCCGCTCCTGCAGGGCCCGCTCGAAGGCATCGGCGGCATCGGCGTCGAGGCTCACGGGCCGCTCCAGCCGCTGCTTGGGCGGCAGGTCGAGGCACTGCCCCTTGCGCCGATGCAGCACCAGGGGCCGCACCAGTCGCTGCAGCTCTTCCAGCTGGCTGGCACCACTGGCCTGCCAGATCCGCCGCCCCCCCTGCTCCCGCCAGTGCCCCTGGCAGTAGCGCTCCTCGAAGTGGCGCTGGTCGGCCGCGAGGGGGTGGCCGATGGCCGCCAGCAGGGGAAACAACTGGACCGGCCGCCCATTCTTCATCGGCGTGCCGGTGAGCAGCCAGATCGCCCGCAGGCGCGGATGGCGGGCCAGCCGCAGGAACGCCTGGGTGCGAGACGC
>JBBQIH010000100.1:0-8310 GCA_038324725.1 Cyanobacteriota bacterium
GGCAACATGCAGGAGGGCTCCCTGCGCTGCGACGTCAACATCTCCGTGCGCCGCGGGCCCGATGAACCCTTCGGGGTGAAGGTGGAGATCAAGAACATGAACTCCTTCTCGGCGATCCAGAAAGCCTGCGATCACGAGATCGAGCGCCAGATCAAAGCAATCGCGGCGGGGGAGCCGATCTTTCAGGAAACCCGCCTCTGGGATGAGGGCAAGCAGCTCACCAGGAGCATGCGCAGCAAGGAGGGGGCCAGCGACTATCGCTACTTTCCCGAGCCCGATCTTGGCCCGATTGAGGTGACACCGGCCCAGCGGGAAAGCTGGCGGGCCGAGCTTCCCGAACTGCCGGCTGCCAAGCGCCACCGCTATGCCGACGGCCTGGGGCTCTCGATCTACGACGCCCGGGTGCTCACCGATGAGCGTCCCATGGCCGAATACTTCGAGGCGGCGGTGGCCGCCGGTGGCGACCCCAAGGCCGTGGCCAACTGGGTCACCGGTGACATCGCCGCCCATGTGAATGCCAACCGGTTGTCGATCACCGAGCTGCCCCTGCGACCCGAGCAGCTGGCCGAGATGGTGCAGCTGATCGAGGCGGGCACCATCAGCGGCAAGATCGCCAAGGACCTGCTGCCGGAACTGCTCGAGAAGGGTGGATCGGCCGGGGAGATCGTCGAATCCCGCGGCCTTGGCATGATCAGCGACCCGGCGGCGATCGCCACGATCGTGGCGGAGTTGCTGGCGGCCCACCCCGAGGAGGTGGAGGCCTTCCGCGGCGGCAAGAACAAACTGCAGGGCTTCTTCGTGGGGCAGCTGATGAAGCGCACCGGCGGCCGCGCCGACCCCAAGCTGGCCAACCGGATCCTCAGCGAGCAGTTGAAGGGCTGAGCGCTCTCCCCAGCTGCCGCTCCAGCGCTCTGTCGTCAGGGCTTCCAGAGGTGGCACGCCAGGGTCCGCTGTTGTCGATCACCACATCGGCCCGATCCCGCTTTCGGGCCATGGGCCACTGGGCGGCCAGCCGCTCCCGCGCGCCCGACGCATCGAGCTGATCGCGCGCCATCAATCGCCGCAGCTGTTCGGCTTCACCGCAGTCCACCAACCACACCTCGCTGCAGAGTCCCTGCAGGCCCGCCTCGAAGAGCAGGGGGATCATCAGCACCACCACCGGTGCGGCGGCCAGCTCAGCCAACCGGGTCGTGAAGCACTCGCGCACCAGGGGGTGCACCAGCCCCTCCAGCCAGGCCCGCTCGGCTGCATCGGCGAACACGATCCGCCCGAGGGCGGCCCGATCCAGGGTCGGGTCTGCAGTCCCGGGCGCCCGCACCCGTTCGCCGTAGCGCGCCAGCACCGCCTTCGCTCCGGGGCTGCCGGCGGCGAGGGCCTCGCGGGCGAAGTGGTCCGCATCCAGCACCGGCAGGCCGAAGCGCCTCTCCAGCAGGTTCGCCACCGTGCTTTTGCCGCTGGCGATGCCGCCGGTGAGGCCGATGCGCCGCTGGCAGAGAGGGGTGTCTTGATCAATGGCAAGCGTTGGGTCAGGCTCGGAGTCGCCGCTCACCCCGTCCCCGTGACCCCTTCCTGGCAGCCCATCTCCGGTGGCATCACCGCTCCCAGGGGCTTCCTGGCCGCGGGCCTCACAGCCGGACTGAAACCCTCCGGCAAGCCCGATCTGTGCCTTTTGCTGGCGCCGGAGGGGGCTGTCTGCGCCGGCAGCTTCACCACCAACCGGGTGCGGGCCGCCTGCGTCGACCTCTGCGCCGAGCGGCTGGCCGCCACAGGCGGCAGGGCCAGGGCCGTTCTCACCAACTCCGGCCAGGCCAATGCCTGCACCGGTGAGCGGGGCCGCAGCGACAGCCTGCAGGCTACGGCCGCCCTGGCGAAGCGGCTGGGCCTGCCTGAGGAGCAGCTGCTGATCTGCTCCACAGGGGTGATCGGTGTGCCGATCCCGATGCAGCCGCTGCTGGCGTGCCTCGGACCTCTGGTGGCGGCCCTCTCTGCCGAAGGCGGTGCCGCTGCGGCCGGGGCGATCCTCACCACGGATCTGGTCGACAAGCAGATCGCCCTGGAGGCCGAGCTGGGTGGGCGGTTGGTGCGGATCGGCGGCATGGCCAAGGGGTCCGGAATGATTCACCCCTCGATGGCCACCTTGCTGGCCTACCTCAGCTGCGATGCCGGCGTACCGGCGGAGGTGTGGCAGGCGATGGTGCAGCGGGCGGTGGAGCGCTCGTTCAATGCGATCACCGTCGACGGGGACACCAGCACCAACGACACCTTTCTGGCCTTCGCGGCCGGCGACCCCCTGGCCCAGGACCACCATGCAGCCCTGGAGGAAGGCCTCACGGCTGTGGCCCAGCATCTGGCCAGGGCCGTGGCCCGCGACGGCGAAGGGGCCACCTGCCTGGTCGCCGTGGCCGTCGAGGGAGGGGCCGACGACGAGGCCGCCCGCCGCATCGCCCGCACCGTGGCCGGCTCCTCCCTGGTGAAGTGCGCCATCCATGGGCGCGACCCTAACTGGGGCCGGATTGTGGCCGCCGCCGGCCGGGCCGGGGTGGATTTTGATCCACAGGCCGTCGCCCTCTGGCTGGGGGAGCACCAGCTGATGGCGGCGGGCCAGCCCCTGGCCTTCGATCGTCCGGCGGCCTCCGCCTACCTGAAGGCCCGGGCCGCGGGCTCCTATCTCGACGACGACACGGTGGCGATCCGGCTGCGGGTCGGGGAGGGCCCGGGCCGCGGCATCGCCTGGGGCTGTGACCTCTCGGATCAGTACGTGCGCATCAACGCCGACTACACCACCTGAGGCGACCGGCCCCATCGAATGGGTGCCGAGGCCGCGGCTGGGCAAGATGGCAACGATTGCGCTGACGTCGATGGTCACGGCCAGGCCCTCTTCCCCTCCCCGTGGGCCCCGTGCCCGCGCCGGATCACGTTCTGGCTGGGACTGGCGCCTGTGGGCGCTCGTGGGGCTCTGCTTCGGGCTCGGCTACGGCGCCAGTCTCCGCTTGCTGAGTCAGGGCGGTGAGGAGGAACGGGGCGCCAGCCAGCGCTTCGATGTCCAGGCTGCCCCCGGCACGACGCTGGAATCCCTGCGCCAGCGCTTCGGTGGCGACGCCCGTGAGATCCGCGGAGATCTGGACCTGCTTGAGCTGGAACAGCAGCAGAAACAGGAGGAGGCCGACCTCGAGGAGCGGCGGCGGGGAATGGAGGAGCGGGAGGCGCAGGAGCGGCAGCGGCTGCTCGAGCCGACCGAGGATCCCCTGCAAACCGATCAGCCGGCAGCACCCGGGGCCGCCGATGCCGAGCCCCCATCCGCTCCCGCCCTGCCGCCGCCGCGGACGCCGCCAGCCCGCGAGCGGGAGGCTTCCGGCCCCGCGCCGATGGCCCCGCCTCCCCTGAGCGCTCCGCCGGCTCCCGGAAACCAGCCCTGATCTGCCACAGTTCGGTGAACCCTCTGGCTTTGTCATGAGCGCGCCGCAGTCCCTCGCCATGGCGGCCATGAACCGCCTGGCCGCCCGCCTGGGCAGCGGCTTGGCCGATGCGGCCGCCACCCTGGCGGTTCTCGCCCAGGAGGCGCCTGCGAGGGTGCAGCAGGAACTCAGCCTGTTCTGGGAAGAGGTGGCCATGGAAGCTGAACGGATCGAGAACGACCGCAGTGCTCCGTCCACCTCCCGGGGGGGCTCGGCTGAGGATCCCCAGGAACGGATCGATGCCGTGCGGGCGAAGGTGGCTGAACTGTCCAGGCGCCTCGATCAGCTTCCTGTGGCCTCCCCCGATGGTCCGCCGCGGTCTCAGGGGCAGGCCTGATGGCGGCCCCGTCCAGCCCCGGGAACCGGCTGTCCCGCCTGTGGCGTCCCCTGCGCATCTGGCGGCTTGTCGTCCAGTTGCTGGCCGGCCTGTGGTGGGATGGCCGTCCCTGGACCTACCCGGGGGGGCGCACCCCCGAACGCCAGGCTGCCCGCCAGCGACGCCGTGCCCGCTGGCTCACGTCCCAGTTCCTCGAGCTCGGTTCCGCCTTCATCAAGCTGGGGCAGCTGCTGTCGGCCCGCCCCGATGTACTCCCCGCCGACGTGGTGGAGGAGCTGGCCCATCTGCAGGACCGGGTGCCGGCCTTCCCCTTCCCCGTGGTCGAGTCCCTGCTGGAGCAGGAGCTTGGTGAGCGCCGGGCGGAGATCATCGATCTGGAGGTGGAGCCGCTCGGTTCGGCGAGCCTGGCCCAGGTGCATCGGGCCAGCCTGCGCAGCGGCCGCCAGGTGGTGTTCAAGGTGCAGCGGCCGGGGCTGGAGCGGCTGTTCCGGCTGGATCTGGAGGTGCTGCAGCAAGTGGCGGCCGTGGTGCAGCGCCATCCCCGCTGGGGCGCCGGCCGCGACTGGGTGGGCATCGCCAAGGAATGCCGGCGGGTGCTGCTGCGGGAACTGGATTTCCGCCTGGAGGCGGAGCACGCCGCCCGCTTTCGCCAGCAGTTCCTGGACGATCCCGGCATTCGCATTCCAGCGGTGATCTGGGAACTCAGCTCCCGCCGGGTGCTGTGCCTCGACTATGTGCCCGGCATCAAGATCAACGACCGGGAGGCCCTTGTCCGCGCCGGCATTGATCCGGCGGCGGTGGCGGAAAAGGGTGCCGCCAGCTATCTGCAGCAGCTGGTCCGCTTCGGTTTTTTCCATGCCGATCCCCATCCAGGCAACCTGGCGGTCGCCGGGGATGGGTCGTTGATCTATTACGACTTCGGCATGATGGGCCAGATCTCCGAGCGGCTGCGCAGCCGGCTGGGGCGCATGGTGCGGGCGGCAGCGGCGCGGGATGCCTCAGCCTTGGTGGACGAACTGCAGCAGGCCGGGATGATCGCCCGGGGCATCGATCAGGGGCCGGTGCGGCGGCTGGTGCGGGTGATGCTCACCGAGGCGCTCACCCCGCCGTTCAGCGCCAACGTGCTCGACAAGCTCTCAGGCGACCTCTACGAACTGGTGTACGACCAGCCGTTCCGGCTACCGCCGGAACTCATCTTCGTGCTGCGGGCCCTCTCCACCTTCGAGGGGGTGGGCCGCAGCCTGGATCCTGGCTTTAGCCTGATCGCCATCGCCCGCCCCTACCTGCTGCCCCTCATGACTGCCAGCGGTAACGGCCCGAACGAACTGTTCAACGAGATCTCCCGCCAGGCGGCGGAGGTGGGTAGCCGTGCCCTCGGGATCCCCCGGCGGCTGGATGAGAGCCTCTCCCGCATTGAACAGGGGGATCTGCAGGTGCTGATCCGGGCGGGCGAGACCGATCGGCTGCTGCGTCGCCTGGCCCTGGCCCAGCAGAGCACCGCTCAGTCGTTTCTGCTGGGGGCCCTGGCGGTGGCGGCGGCGCTGCTGGCGGCGAGCAGTCGCCCTGCCCTGGTGGCGGTGCCCCTGGTGCTGGGCCTGCCGGTGGGCCTCTCCTGGCTGAAGCTGCAGTCACGGCTCAAGCGCGATGGCCGCCTCGACCAGCTCTCCGGCGCCGCCGCACCGGCACGGCGGGAGTGAACGGGGGCCTAGGTCCAAGGCTGGCATGGTGGTTGGCCTCGGCTCGGAGGTTGCTCCCCACCGGCCCCTGTCTTCCGGTGTGAACGACGGTGGTCCGTGGGAGTCGAGCCCTCAGCGTCAGGGAATCGGAAGGGCCTCACCATCAAGGGGCCGGGCCTCCAGCAACGACTCCAGCGACCGCTCCGTGAGGTAAGCGGTCAGCTCTTCCGCATTGGTGACTTTGCTTGCCCAGACTTGTGATGTGTCCTGCCGGATCAAGTCTTCGTCGGGATTTGCGAGACTGGCGATCGGCTTCTGAAACACATCGCCGAACCCCTGGCCACAAAGGAGTGTATGGACCGTCTCCCTCTGTTGATGATTGGGTTCGTCGGACCAGTCGTCATAGTTGATGACGCAAGGGCTGGACTGGATGAATTCGGGATCCGCTGATTGGGTTGGCTGGGAGGCTTGACTCATCTTGAAAAGGGATAGGTAATAGTTGGAAATTCCTTTGCAATAGGTCACGAAAGCTGCAGGAGAAATCCGCACTTTGCGTTGGGTCGTGTCGACGCGACTCCAGCGGAGATGGTCAGTCTTGATCAATGAGATGTAGCTGTCAAGGAGCTTGCGCTGATGGAAGATATGGGGGTAGATGCTGCAAAGAAGCTCCATGGTCTCCAAAGTCAGGTGGCCGGGAAACAGTTCCAGGACGAGAGTCCCTTCCATGGCATTGAGCAACTCGCAGACTCTCAAGGCGATGCTTGGCTCACGGAAGATGTTGTAGGCAGGGCCAATGCGTTCACTGGCTGTCTGAAGCCGTCTTGAGAGTCGATCCATGGCCCTGGAGCTTGAGTTCCTGCGGCATACCAGACTTGCTTGATAGAGAGCTTTTGATATTTGAGCGATGGCGACATTCTTGCGAATGCCCCGGGCTGGCAGCATTCCCTTGATAAGGGGATCCGCAAGGAGTTGATGCCCTACGTCGCTAAGCGTGTATGATTGCGAATAGAATCTAAGTCCTATTGTTTTGTCCGGAATGATCAGATAGCCTTGTGGATGGAAGGGTTCCCGGGCAAACTCCACATTCATCGTTTGCAGTAATTGTCCAAAGCGGGTGGAGCCAGTCCGGGGCGCAGCGATGCTCAGATACAGCATGAACTTGTCGATCGACAGCCTTTGAACCCTGTTTCCAAACCTGATGAACCTTTGGATCGTCGTCGATTGACCCTAAGTGGAGAGGCTTGTCCGTTGTTCCGGCCACATGGCATGGAGACACGTCCCATGCCGAGCTCCTCGCCCCGCCTTTTCGCTACGCGGCTTCGTGACACGGGCCTACGAGTCAGGACTTACCCCGTGGCCCCCGGTCTTCCACCCCGGCGTAGATGGCCTGGCTGCCCAGTTCGTCCTCAATGCGCAGCAGCTGGTTGTATTTGGCAACCCGATCGCTGCGGCTCAGGGAGCCAGTCTTGATCTGGCCGGCGCGGGTGGCGACGGCCAGGTCGGCGATGGTGGTGTCCTCGGTTTCGCCGCTGCGGTGGCTGATCACACTGGTGTAGCCGGCGCGGCCAGCGAGATCGATGGCCTGAAGTGTCTCGGTCAGAGAGCCGATCTGGTTCACCTTGATCAGGATCGAATTGGCGATGCCCTGCTCGATCCCCTGCTGCAGGCGGGTGGTGTTGGTCACGAACAGGTCGTCACCCACCAGCTGCACCGTGCTCCCCAGGCGCTCGGTCAGCAAGCGCCAGCCCTCCCAGTCATCCTCGGCCAGGCCGTCCTCGATCGAGACGATCGGGAAGCGGCCCGCCAGGGCCGCCAGCTGGTCGACCATCTCGGCGCTGGTGTAGCTGCCGCCGCCGAAGGCGTAGCGGCCATCGGCATAGAACTCGGTGCTGGCGACGTCGAGGGCCAGGGAGATCTGGTCGCCGGGCCGGTAGCCGGCCTTCTCGATCGCCTGGATCAGCAGCTCACCGGCGGCGTCGTTGCCGGCCAGGTCGGGGGCGAAGCCACCCTCGTCGCCCACGGCCGTGGACAGGCCCTGGTCCTTCAGCAGCCCCTTGAGGGTGTGGAACACCTCGGCGCCCATGCGCAGGGCCTCGCGGAAGCTGCCGGCGCCGTGGGGTACCAGCATGAACTCCTGGAAATCCAGGTTGTTGGAGGCGTGGGCGCCGCCGTTGATGACGTTCATCAGCGGCACCGGCAGCAGGGTGGCCATCGGGCCGCCCAGGTAGCGGTAGAGGGGCAGGCCCAGGGCCTTGGCGGCCGCGTGGGCGGTGGCCAGGCTCACCGCCAGGATGGCGTTGGCGCCGAGGGCCGACTTGTTGTCGCTGCCGTCGAGCTCGTTCATGGCCTCGTCCACGGCGCCCTGGTCGAGGGCGCTCAGGCCGCAGAGGGCCGGGGCGATGCGCTCCTCGATGTTCTCCACCGCCTTGGTGACCCCCTTGCCGAAGTAAGCCTTCTCACCGTCGCGCAGCTCGTGGGCCTCGTGGGCACCGGTGCTGGCGCCGCTGGGCACGATGGCGCGGCCGCTGGCGCCCCCCTCGAGATACACCTCCGCTTCCACCGTGGGGGTGCCCCGAGAGTCGAGCACCTCGCGGGCGACGATGGAGTCGATGACGAGGTCGAGGGAGTCGTACACAGGGAGTGTGCTGGTGGCCGAATCCTATGGGTGGCCCTCCACCGTTGCCTGTGTTCCCTGCGCCACCCCCCGGCCATGGCCCAGGCCTGCGGCCCCCTGGTCAGAATGGCACCAGCTGGTTCAGCGCCGATGCGACTGCTTCACACCATGCTCAGGGTGGGCGATCTGGAGCGCTCCCTGCGCTTCTACCTTGAGGTGCTCGGCATG
>JBBQIH010000101.1:0-8279 GCA_038324725.1 Cyanobacteriota bacterium
GCTGGCGCACCCGCTCCCAGGCGCGCTGGTACTCGATGCGGCGCACCGAAAGGGTGAGCTGGCCGTCCTCGTTCTCCTCGCTGAGGATGAAGAATTCGCGCACCTCCCCGGGCTCGAGCACGTCGGAGAGATGCTCGACGCGGTTGATCGACACCTCCTGCAGGGGCATGAAGGCGGCGGTCTTGGCGCCGATGTCGATCATGGCGCCCTTCGATTCGAGGGCGAACACGGTGCCGTTGACAACGTCGCCCGGCTTGAAGTTGTAGTCGTACTTACTGAGCAGGGCCGCGAACTCATCCAGCGTGAAGCCCACGCCGTCACCATCCCGGGCGCTGACCCTGCTGCTGGAGTCGTCGGCGCTGGGAACCTCTTCCGGAATGGCCAGATCGAGATCCTCTGTGGTCTCGATGTCGGCGATCTCCTCGCTGCTGATCGGCGTGAGGGCCTCGAGGGTGTCGGCTTCGGAAGAAGGAGTGAGGGTCATGGAGCTGGGACGGTCTGCCGGTGGCAGTGCGAAGGAACGGGGTGACTGCCCGCCTGCAGCGCACACCCGATCAATCACTCTATCAATGGGCCGGCTGAACCCTTTGTCGGCTGCTTCCCATCGGCCTCAACCGACCACCGCCAGCCGGTTCTTGGTTTTGCCCCGGTTCCCCAGGCCTTCCAGGGTGGCCACGAAATCGCTGACGCCCTGGAACTGGCGGTAGACGGAGGCGAAGCGCACGTAGGCGACTTCGCTCATCTCGCGCAGGCGCTGCAGCACCAGCTCACCGATCTCGTTGCTGCTCACCTCACGGCCGGCCCGCTGCTGCAGGATCAGTTCGATGTCGTCGACGACGGCCTCGAGCCGGGCCGGTTCCAGGCCGGTCTTCTCGCAGGCCCTCAGCAGACCGTGCAGCAGTTTGCTGCGATTGAAGGTTTCCCTGCTGCCGTTGCGCTTCACCACGGTGATCGGAACAGTCTCGACCCGTTCGTAGGTGGTGAAGCGAAAATCACAGTTGAGGCACTCCCTGCGCCGCCTCACGCTGCGCCCGGAATCGGCGGCTCTTGATTCCAGAACACGGCTATCGGTGTGTTGGCAGGAGGGACATTGCATCCCCGGGCACGCTTCCAAGTCTTTGGAGTGTAAACAGCTACGCGCACAAAGAGAAGGGGTTGCCATCAAGGTGGGTCCCCAGACAAGAAAAAACCCCTGGTTTCCCAGGGGTTGGATCAATCCAAATGCGTGGTCACTTGCCGATTTTCGGGGGATCGCGGAAGGCGATCGCGAAAAAGAGCGTGGAGATGGCCAGGGCCAGGATCAGGATGTAGGCGAAGCTCTCCATGGGAATCCTCGGGGGGGCTGGCGGTCAGCTGAGGGGGGAGCCGGCCGGGGGCACGAAGCCCTCGGGCAGGCGTCGGGTGGAACGGTCGCCCAGCTTGGCGAACAGACCGAATTCCACTTGCTCACCGAGATCGGGGTCGATACCGGCGAAGACATCACGGTAGAGGGTGCGGGCACCGTGCCAGATGTGGCCGAAGAAGAAGAGCAGGGCGAAGCAGGCATGGCCGAAGGTGAACCAGCCGCGGGGCGAACTGCGGAAGGTGCCGTCCGAGTGGTAGGTCTCACGGTCGAACTCGAAGGCCTCGCCAAGCTGGGCCTTGCGGGCCAGTCGCTTGACGTCGGCGGGATCGGTGAACGTCTGACCGTTGAGAGCACCGCCGTAGACGGTGGCCGTCACGCCCTGCTGCTCGAAGGAGTACTTCGCCTCGGCACGACGGAAGGGAATGTCGGCGCGGACAATGCCCTGATCGTCCTGGAGGACCACCGGGAAGTTCTCGAAGAAGTTGGGCAGGCGACGGACCTCAAGGTCATGGCCTTGCTTGTCGGTGAAGGAGATGTGCCCGATCCAGGAGGTGGGCAGGCCGTCACCGTTGATCATCGGGCCAACGCGGAACAGGCCACCCTTGGCGGGGCTGTTGCCCACATAGTCGTAGAAGGCGAGCTTCTCGGGAATGGCCGCGAAGGCCTCTTCCTTGGTGGCGCCGTTGTCCATGGCGGTCTGGACGCGACGGTTGATCTCCGTCTTGAAGTAGTTCTGATCCCACTGGTAGCGGGTGGGGCCGAACAGTTCCACCGGTGTGGCGGCCGAGCCGTACCACATGGTTCCGGCCACGATGAAGGCCGCGAAGAACACCGCCGCGATGGCGCTGGCCAGGACCGTCTCGATGTTGCCCATGCGGAGCGCCTTGTAGAGGCGCTCAGGCGGACGGGTGGTGATGTGGAAGATGCCGGCGATGATGCCGACGATGCCGGCGGCGATGTGGTGCGCCACGATCCCTCCTGGGTTGAAGGGGTTGAAGCCTTCAGGTCCCCAGGAGGGTTGCACCGCTTCGAGGTGGCCCGTGAGGCTGTACGGATCCGAGATCCACATCCCCGGTCCGAAGACGCCGGTGAGGTGGAAGGCTCCAAAGCCGAAGCAGCCCAAGCCCGCCAGCAGCAGGTGGATGCCGAAGATCTTGGGGAGGTCGAGGGCTGGCTCCCCGGAGCGGGGGTCCTGCCAGATCTCGAGATCCCAGTAGGTCCAGTGCCAGATGGCGGCAAGGAAGAGCAGGCCACTGAAGATGATGTGGGCCGCAGCCACGCCTTCGAAGCTCCAGAAGCCGGGGTCGACGCCGGTTTCACCGGTGACACTCCAGCCCCCCCAGCTGCCTGTCACGCCCAGGCGGGCCATGAAGGGCATGACGAACATGCCCTGGCGCCACATGGGGTTGAGGACCTGGTCGGAGGGGTCGAAGATCGCAAGCTCATAGAGCGCCATGGAGCCGGCCCAGCCGGCTACCAAGGCGGTGTGCATGAGGTGCACGGCCAGCAGTCGGCCCGGGTCGTTGATGACGACCGTGTGCACCCGGTACCAGGGCAATCCCATTGGGGGGTCAGGTCTGGGTTGACAGTTGCCAAAGCCGATCGCCGGAGCGATGGCGGCTAAGGAGACGCTCGGTGAATACCGATCCGTGCTGGCGATGGTAAGGGTTGCGGGCAACGCCACGGGGCCCAGGTAACGGACCGCAACGGCGCGATCCAGAATGGGAGCCCACCTGTCCCCCGAGAGGCTGCCGCCATGCCCGTGATCCGGTTCGTGCGTGAGCAGCGCGACGTGGAGTGCTACCCGGGGGAGAACCTCCGCGAGGTGGCCCTGCGTGAAGGCATTGAGCTCTACGGCCTCAAGGGCCGCCTGGGCAACTGTGGTGGCTGCGGCCAGTGCATCACCTGCTTTGTGGAGGTGGTGGAGGGAGGCGCGGACAACGCCCTCACCGAGCTGACGTCGGTGGAACTGCTGAAGCTGAAACGGCGCCCCCAGACCTGGCGGCTGGCCTGCCAGGCCCTGGTGGAGAAATCGGTGATGGTGCTCACCAAACCCCAGGTGGGACTAGGCGACCGGGAGAGCGAATTGATCCGAGCCCGCTCCCTGCCCCTGCCGGAGGGTCCCACTGCCTGGCCCGAGCCCCCCGCTGCACCGCAGCAGGAGGATTCTCAAGAGGGGCTGACGGCAGACGAAGGAGCGGCGTCTCCATCCACAACGAGCGATGAAGGGGGCGTCCTTCCTGCCGATGGGCGGTGATACCTTCTCAGAACCTCTCCAGCAGTCATGGAAACCAACGATCTCGGCTTCGTTGCCAGCCTCCTGTTCGTTCTGGTTCCCGCCGTCTTCCTGATCATTCTTTACATCCAGACGAACAGCCGCCAGGGCGGCTGACCCGGGTTCAGCGGGCCTGCCCCTCCGGCTCCCGCACCAGCAGCACCGGAGCCGGAGCATGGACACGGATGTAGTCGCTCACCGAGCTGCCCAGAAGCTTGTCGAGATCCACCAGGGCTCTGGCCACAAGTGGCCTGCGGTCCTGGGAGGCGATCACCACCAGATCCGCTTTGACGTCCTCGGCGGTGGTGCACACACCGCGGGCAATGTCACCCGTGCGATGCAGCCCCTTCATCTCCACACCGAAGCTGCGGGCCCGCTGGATCGCCTTCAGCAGCACGTCGTCGCCCGGGGTGCGCCCTCCCCGTGAGGGTGTGATGTCCTGACGGGACACATGCACGCCGGTGAGGCTGCCGCCAGGGATGCCCTGAACCAGCTCACAGGCCAGCCTCAGGGCGTCATCGCCCACACCGGTGCCGTCGATGGCCACCAGGACCCGGTTGATGGCCTTCACGTAAAGGTCGTCGCGGACCAACAGCATGGGCCGGGTCGACAGCTGGAAGACGTACTGGCTGGTGCTGTTGCCCAGGATCGACTGCAGCCTGCCCAGGCCCCGCGATCCCATCACGATCAGATCGGCCTCCAGTTCATCGGCCACCTTGAGCACGGTCAGTTTGGTATCGCCTTCGCGCACCACGATGTTGACTTCGGCTGGGGTCAGGCCGAGGCGCTCGATGGCCTCCTTGACCAGAATTTCGGCCTGCTGGCGATGGGCTTCCAGATCGAGCCCCCCCTGCTCGGGAATCACGTGCAGCAGGTTGATCCGGGCCTGACGGCAGGGGGGGATATCGCGCAGGATGCGGACCATCTCCTCGACATGGCCCTTGCCGGAATCGGCGATCAGCAGGTTGCGGAACACGGACATCAAAATGGCTCGGCATCAGCCTATGGCTGATCCCCATTCCGAACTCTCCCGTGGTGAAGACCGTGATGCAGCGTCCGGAGCAGGCGTGGTGGCGACTGCAGCGGCGGGTGCTGCCCCAGCACACCGACCATGCCGGGGTGATGTGGCACGGGGCCTATCTGGCCTGGCTGGAGGAGGCCCGGGTCGAGGCCCTGGCCCAGGCCGGCCTGGCCTACAGCGCCCTTTCCGCCCGGGGGCTGGAGCTGCCGGTGGTGGGCCTGCGCATCGCGTATCGCCAGGCCCTGCTCCATGGCGACGGCGTCGAGATCCGCAGCCAGGTGCTGCCACGGGTGGGGTTGAAGCTCCCCTGGCTCAGCCACTTCATCCGCCCCGATGGGGCCGTGGCGGCCGAAGCCTGCGTCGATCTGGTACTGGTGGATCTCGCCAGTGGCCCTTCGCGGCGACGCTTGCTTCGGCGGTTGCCGGAGGACCTGGAGCAGGCCCTGGCCATCCTGCGGTCGGGACCGCCCGGGACTGCCCATCATTCATAGTACGCTTGTACTGATGCTCTGGTCGTGAGACGTTGCGGATGGGAGATCTGGTGCAGGGTTCTTTCCCCCGCCAAGGGGCCCCGGTCTGGGGTCGGCAGCGGCGCCTTTGGTGGCTGCTCTGGAGCCGCTGCCCAGGGCTCGGCTGGCAGCGGCTGCGGTCCCTCGAGGCCTGCTGTGGCGGGCTGGCCGGAGCCTGGGATGCGTCTGTAGATGAGCTGGCGGCGGTGCCGGGTCTGGGGCGGGGGCTGGTGGCGGCGGTGGAGCGGTTTCGCCATGGCTGGGGCCCCCGGCCCCTGGAGGCCTTCGCACCGCGGTGCCGCTTTGGCCGTGGGGTGCTGGTGCCCGGGGATCGGAGCTGGCCGGCTGGCCTGCGGGAGCTGCAGCGGCCTCCCCTGCAGCTCTGCTGGCGAGGGCGGGGCAGCCTCTGGCCCCACCTGGGCCATGGCCGCTCGGTAGCCGTGGTGGGCACGCGCCGTCCATCCCTGCATGGCCTCTCGATGGCCCGCGCCATCGGCGCGGCCCTGGCCGAGGCGGGCTGGCCCGTGCTGAGTGGTCTGGCGGAAGGCATCGATGGGGCTGCCCATGGGGGGTGTCTGGCGGCTGGGGGGGCCCCTGTCGGGGTGCTGGGTACACCGCTGGGCCGCGCCTACCCCCTCCACCACGCGGTGCTGCACAACCAGGTGGCCCATGAGGGCCTGCTCGTGAGCGAGCTGGCCGAGGGCGGCAGGGTCCGGCCCGGCAGCTTCGTCGCCCGCAACCGCCTGCTGGTGGCCATGGCGGCCGCGGTGGTGGTGGTGGAGTGTCCGGTGGCCAGCGGGGCGCTGCATTCGGCTGAGCTGGCCTGGCAGCAGGAGCTGCCGCTCTGGGTGGTGCCGGCCGATGCTGGCCGCGCCTCGGCCATGGGCAGCAACCGGTTGCTGGCCAGGGGCGCCACCCCGCTGCTCCTTCCCGCCGACCTGATCGGCCAGCTGGGCAGGGGCCCCCTGGCCCGGCGGTCCCCCGCCGCCGACCCTGCTCCGGCCAGGGGGTCTCAGGGGGCGGAGGCTGAGGGGTTGCTGGCGGCGGTGGGCGGCGGCGCCAGCCTTGAGCAGCTGAGCCTGGCGCTCGACCGCCCCATGGCCGAGCTGATGCCCCGGCTTCTGGAGCTGGAGCTGGACGGGTTGCTGCGGGCCGAGGCCGGCCTCTGCTGGCGCCCCTGCTGAGGCCGCTCCTGCTCAGATCGGCCCCGCTGATTAGGCTCCCTCCATGGTTTCCCAGGTCGGCACCGTTCCCGTTCCTGCGCCCCCGGCGGATGGCCCCGACGGCCTGCTGATCACGGCGCCGGAGCTGCTGGGCTGGCGCCACCGCCTGCTGGCCCTCGGCGGCGATGCCGCCGCTTTCGACTGGTTGCTGGATCTGGGCGGTGGTTTGCGCTCGAGCCAGCTGCAGGCGCTCTGGTGCCATCCGGAGGCCGTCGTCCGGCTCCACGCTTCGCTCGAGGCGCTGGAAGCCCTCTGGCGCCGCCACCTCGATAGCCACGAGCCCCTTCAGTACCTGGTGGGCCGCTGCCCCTGGCGCGACCTGGAGCTGCCCGTGGCGCCCGGGGTGCTGATCCCCCGGCAGGAAACAGAACTGCTGGTGGACCTGGTCCTGTCTCTGGGGCCAACGGGTCGCCCCGAAGTCCGCTGGGCTGACCTGGGCACCGGCTCCGGCTGCCTGGCCATCGCCCTGGCCCGCATCTTTCCCTCAAGTCGCGGATTCGCCGTGGAGGCCAGCCCCGAGGCCCTCGCGCAGGCCGCCGCCAACCTGACCCGGTGGGACCTGCAGCAGCGCGTCACCCCGCTGGCGGGTGACTGGTGGCAGCCGTTGGCGCCTTGGTGGGGGGCGATGGATGTGGTGGTGAGCAACCCCCCCTACATCCCCAGCGCCACCCTGGCGGCACTCGAGCCGGTGGTGCGGGATCACGAACCCCGCCTGGCCCTGGATGGTGGCCCCGATGGCCTGACGGCCATCCGTTCGATCGTGGCCGGCAGCCCCAGGGGCCTGGCCCCTGGCGGCCTGTTGCTGCTGGAGCACCACCACGACCAGAGCGAGGCGGTCGGCGAGCTGCTGGTCGCGGCTGGTCTGGAACGGCTCGGGGTGCATGCCGACCTGGAGGGCCAGGTCCGATTCGCCAGTGGCTGGAGGCCCTGCGTCCGATGAATGGTCCTGAGCACCTGGCCAGTCGATTGGCGGAGGGGGAGGCGGTCCTGTTCCCCACCGACACCCTGCCGGCCCTGGCCGCCCCGCCCGAGGCGGCCGCCCTGCTGTGGCGCTTGAAGCGACGCCCCGCCGACAAGCCGCTGATCCTGATGGGGGCCGATCTGCTCCAGCTGGAGGAAGCCCTGGGCGTGCCCTGGCAGCAGGCCTGGCTCGATCAGGCCCGGCGCAGCTGGCCAGGGGCCGTCACACTGGTGCTGCCGATCGCTGGTGCGATGACCACCCATCTCCATCCAGGGGGAACGAGCCTGGGGCTGCGCGTCCCGGCCTGCGACCGGGCGAGGCAGCTTCTGCGCCTCAGTGGCCCCCTGGCCACCACCAGTGCCAACCGTTCCGGCGAGCCCCCTGCCACCACGGCAGGCGAGGCGGCGCGTCAGTTCCCTGGACTGTCCCTGCTTGAGCCCTTGCCCTGGCCGGCGGGATCCGGGCAGGCCAGCGCGGTTCTGGCCTGGCGGGGGCCGGAGCACGGAAGCATCGACCCGTGGAGCGTGCTCCGGCCCGGGGCCCCTGAGGCGTCGGGCCGGTGGCGCGCCTGATGCTGCCCCTGCTGCTGGTGGTGTTTCTGACGGTGGGCCTCAGCCACTGGTTTCTGGTGCCCCTGGTGCATCTGGCTACCCCCCTGCTCAATCTGGGTTGGCTGGGCTGGCTGGGCTTGGCGGCGCTGGTGTGGCTGTTCGCCGGAGCATGATGCCCAGATAGCGAAGGGCTGTCCTGCGGCCGCACCCACTCCATGGCGCCGACGGAGGCGTGCTGAACGCCCCCCATGACCTTTCCCAGCGCCGGCGATCCCGGGCTCGCCGCCTTCGGCTCCAGCCTGACGGCCATCACCCTGGCTGAGCTGGGGGACAAGACCTTCTTCATGGCCCTGATCCTGGCGGCGCGCCATCGCCCCCGCTGGGTGTTCCTGGG
>JBBQIH010000102.1:0-8233 GCA_038324725.1 Cyanobacteriota bacterium
TCCTTCGGCGACACAGTGGGGGCCGGTGGTCTGCTGGTGCGCTGGCTGGCCAGCAACAACTGGACGCTGGAGTTGGGCTGGGCCCAGCCCTTCTCCACCACCGACAACCTCGGGGTCTGGAATGACTGGCTACTGGGGCAGGGGCTCTACACCAGAGTGAATGTCCGCTTCTGAAAGCCGGCGTCCGAGCGTCAGACCCCGGCCAGCTGGTCGGCCAGCCGCCGATGGGCTTCCGCCAGCGCCCCATCCAGGGCCCCGCCGTCGCGCCCCCCGGCCTGGGCCAGCTGGGGACGGCCGCCACCGCCGCCACCACAGAGCTGGGCGATGCCGCCGATGAAGGCCCCCGCCTTGGCGCCGGCGGCCACCACCGCGCCGCCGAAGGCCGCCACCAGCATCACCTTGCCTGGCTCCGCCGGGTCCGGCAGACCGCCGAGCACCACGGCCGCCCCCTCACCGAGCTGCTGCTGCAGGCGCTGGGCCGCCTCCTGGAGGCCGGCCCCATCAACCCCATCGAGGCGCTGCACCAGCAGCCGATGGGGGCCGAACGATTCGGCCCGCTCGGCGAGGGCGCTGGCCTTGGCCACCGCCAGGGCACCACGCGCCGCCACCAGCTCCTTGGTGGTGGCCCGCAGCTCGTCGGCCTGGGCAGCGACACGCTCGAGGATCTCACCGGGCTGGGCCTTGAAACGGTCGGCCAGCTCCCGCACCACCCCGTCGCGCTCCCTCAGGTAAGGGAGCAGGGCAGGTCCGGCCACGGCCTCGATGCGGCGGATCCCCGCTGCCACGCCCGTCTCGGCGACGATCCGGAACAGGCCGATCTCGGCCGTGTTGGCCACATGGGTGCCGCCGCAGAGCTCCATCGAGACACCAGGCACATCCACCACCCGTACGACCTCGCCGTACTTCTCACCGAACATCGCCACGGCGCCGGCGGCCCGGGCCTGCTCCAGGTCCATGTCCCCCACGTCCAGGGGATGGGCCTCGGCAATCCAGCCGTTGATCAGATCTTCGATCTGCTCCAGTTCGGCCGGGGTGAGGGCCCGGGAGCAGTGGAAGTCGAAGCGGAGTCGATCGAAGTCCACCAGGGAACCCGCCTGGGACACGCCATCGTCGACCACCTGCTTGAGGGCCGCCTGCAGCAGGTGGGTGGCGGTGTGGTGGGCCTGGGCGCGGCGGCGGCAGCTGCGATCCACCCTGGCCTGCACCACCTCACCCACCGCCAGGCTGCCGCGCTCGATGCGACCGCCATGCACGAACACACTGCGGTTGCGGCTGACCGCATCGATGCGCACGATCAGACCGGCCTCGACGCCCGCGTCCCCGGCCAGCAGCAGCCCCCGGTCTCCCACCTGGCCGCCAGATTCGCCATAGAAGGGCGTGCTGTCGAGCACGATCTGCACCGCATCACCGGCGGTGGCCACGGTGGACGGTTCGCCATTCACCACCAGGGCCAGCACACAGGCCGCCTGATCAAGGGCCTCGTAGCCGCGGAACTGGGTGGGCTCCAGGGCCGCAGCCACCTGGTCGATCGCCCCCTGCAGGGTGAGGTCGATGCTCACGGCCGCAGCCTTGGCCCGCTGCCGCTGCCGCTCCATGGCCGCCTCGAAGCCGTCCAGATCCACTCTCAGACCGTGCTCCTCGGCGATCTCCTCAGTGAGCTCCAAAGGAAAGCCGTAGGTGTCGTAGAGCTCGAAGGCCGCATCGCCGCTGATGCGCTCCGGCCGGGTGGCGAGCACCTCGGCCAGCAGCTTCTCGCCCCGCTCCAGGGTTTCCAGGAAACGGGCCTCCTCCCGCACCAGCTCGGCCAGGATCACCTGGCGCCGTTCCAACAGCTGGGGGTAGGCCGCGGCCATCAGGGCGATCGCCGCCTCCCCCATGGCCACCAGGAAGGGGCGGTCGATGCCCAGCAGGCGGCCATGGCGCACCGCACGGCGCAGCAGGCGGCGCAGCACATAGCCCCGGCCCAGGTTGGAGGCCGTGACCCCGTCGGCGATCAGCTGGGTGATGGCCCGGCTGTGGTCGCCGATCACCTTGAGGGACGTCTGGGCGCGGGCGTCGAGGGCGGGGTAGGTGAGCCCCGCCTGCGCAGCGGCCGTCTCGATCAGGGGATAGATCAGGTCGGTTTCGTAGTTGTTCGGGACGTCCTGGAGGATCTGGGCCATGCGCTCAAGGCCCATGCCGGTGTCGATGCTGCGCCTGGCCAGGGGCGAGAGGGTGCCAGCCGCGTCCCGGTTGTGTTGCATGAACACCAGGTTGTAGAACTCGATGAAGCGAGAGTCGTCCTCCAGATCGATGGCCTCGTCGCCCTGCTCGGGGTGGAAGTCGTAGTAGATCTCCGAGCAGGGGCCGCAGGGGCCGGTGGGGCCGGAGGCCCAGAAATTGTCGGCCTCGTCCATGCGGATGATCCGCTTGGGATCCACCCCCACGGCATCACGCCAGATCATGGCCGCCTCGTCGTCCTCCCGGAAGACACTGACCATCAGGTGGGCCGGATCAAGGCCGAAGACGTCGGTGATGAGCTCCCAGGCCCAGCCGATCGCCTGCTCCTTGAAATAGTCGCCGAAGGAGAAGTTGCCCAGCATCTCGAAGAAGGTGTGGTGCCGGGCGGTGCGGCCCACGTTCTCGATGTCGTTGGTGCGGATGCACTTCTGGCTGCTGGTGGCCCGGGGCGCCGGAGGCGCCGCCTGGCCGAGGAACACCGGCTTGAACGGCAGCATGCCGGCGATGGTGAGCAGCACCGTGGGATCGTCCGGCACCAGGGAGGCGCTGGCCATCCGCCGGTGGCCCCGTTCTGCGTAGAAGGAGAGGAAGGCCTCACGGATCTCGGCCCCGCTGCGAGGCCTTGGGCGGGTGGGGTCGGCAGCCATCACGAAGACGCAGGGAGATGTCCTGGGACAGGCATGATCGCCCAGCGCCGGAGCCAGGCGGGAGCTCAGTAGTGCTCCATCAGGGTCAACTGGACGCTTGTCTGGCTGAGCTTGGCGCCGATGTCGCAGGTGAGGGCCTTGAGCATGGCGATCACCACGTCGGGATGGCTGGCGCTGAGGGCCTCGAAGTCGCTGCGGTGCAACACCCAGCACTCGCCGGGCTGGGTGGCGATGATGTCGGCGGTGCGCGGCGTCTGGGCCACGAAGCCGATCTCACCGAAACAGAGCCCGGGGCCGAAGGTGGCCAGCCGGGTGGAGTGGGAAACCCCATCACCGGTCTTGATGTCGAGGGCGATGTCGAAGGAGCCGGAACGCACCAGGAACAGTTCGTCGCCGGGGTCACCCCGGCGGATCACGAAATCCCCCGCCACGAAGGCTCTTCTGACCATGCACTCCGCCAGTAGGCGCCGATGCTCCTCGCTCAGGGGCGCCAGAAAGCCCTGTTCCGGGAGGTCCGGGCCACCGTCGCTACCGCCAGCAACCGCCTGCGGCCGGTACCACGACAGGAGCTGTTCTTCGGCGGCCTCGAGGGCCGAATCCAGGTGCTCGTAGGTGTCGATCCGCTCGGTGATGGACCAATCGGGCGTGGCGACCAGGGGCAACCGGCCGGCACGGGAAAGGAGGATCTCAACGCCTTCGTCCTCGATCGCACAGAGCTGACGATCCAGCAGTCCGGAGGATTCCAACGGGCATTCGGTCACGTGGGCCAGATCAAGAATGAGGATGCGCACGTCGTTGCTCAGCCGCACCAGTTCGGAGGCCAACTGCTCGATGCCACCGAAATCGAGCACCCCCTGCACGTGGATGATGCGCACCTCATCCCGGTGGGGCGCCAGGATCACCAGCTCCTGATCACTGCGCCAGCGGCGCGATTTTCGCTGCGACCCCTGGTAGGAGCGGCGGATGGTGGCATCCGCCTGGGAGTACTGGTTGAACAGGCTCAGCCCCACACCCACCGAGAGCTGGCGGCAGACAGCCACCCCCCGGACGCTGTTGCCAAAGTTGTCGAGAGGAGGCGAGTAGGTGGCGATGCCGAGTCGCCCGGGAATCACCGCCATCACCCCGCCGGCGACGCCACTCTTGGCCGGAATGCCGACATCGTGGAGCCACTGACCGGCGAAGTCGTACATGCCGCAGGTGCCCATCAGGGCCAGCACCCGGACGGTGATGTCATTGGAGAGGGGCTGGCCGCCGGTGAAGGGATTGCGGCCCTGGCAGGCCAGGGTGGAGGCCATCACGGCCAGGTCGTGGCAGGTGACGGAGATGGCACATTGCTGGAAATACAGATCAAGGGCAGGCTCGGGGTCGGACTCGATGATGTTGAAGTTGCGCAGCAGGTGGCCGATGGCACGGTTGCGATGGCCCGACTCCTTCTCCGAGCGGTAGACGTCCTCATTGATCGTCAGGCGCCGACCGGCCAGCTCCTCGAAATACTCCAGCAGCAGCTCAACAGCGCCGCTGGGATCGGCGTCGCAGATCTGGGCGGAGGCAGCGATCGCTCCGGCATTGATCATCGGATTGCGCGGCTTTCCCGAGTCCGGATCCAGGCTGATGGCGTTGAAGGCTTCCCCTGAAGGCTCCACATCGATCTTGCTGGCCATGAAGTCAAACGAGAGCGTCTTCAGGGCCAGTGCATAGATGAAGGGCTTGGAGATCGACTGGATCGTGAACTCCTTCCTGGTATCGCCGATCTCATAGATCCGCCCACCGGAGGTGGCGATGACGATGCCGAAATCGTCGGGGCAGGCTTTGGCCAGCTCGGGGATGTAGTCGGCCACCCGACCTTCCCGGACCCCGGAGAAGGAGTCGTACAACTCGCCGAGCAGCTCCTGGATGACGTTGGGATGGCGATCGGCACCCCGCCGCGTCAGCAGTTCGTGCCGAAAATGGTCAGGCATTAGGTAGCAACAGATACCAGAAAGTGGGTGGCCCTGCTGGCCCCGTCACCCACCTTGCCAGCGTCAGTGATGGCCGTCCGCCCGCGATCCTCAGGACTCTCGGGCGCCGGGCTGCAGCAGAGCGTCCAGATCCACCGGATCAATCTGGTCGGCGGCCAGGAATCGCTGGGCGTAGGTGAGATAAACCCCGGATCGCAGGAAGAGCTCAAACAGGTCCGCATCGATGCGGCCACGGTCCCGCAGGCCGGCCAGGATCGCCAGGGACTGGGACAGGGGCATCCCCTGCTTGTAGGGGCGATCGGCGGCGGTGAGCGCCTCGAAGATGTCGGCGATGGCGAGGATCCGGGCCGGGATCGACAGTTGCTCCGCCGTCAGTCCCCTCGGGTAGCCCCGACCATCGAGGGTTTCGTGGTGCCCCCCGGCGATTTCAGCGACGCGGCCCATGGAGGGGGGGAAGGCCATGCTCTCCAGCATCACGATCGTGTGGATCATGTGCTCGCGGATCTTGTAGATCTCCTCAGCAGTGAGTGTACCTTTGGCCACCAAGAGGTTGTAGAGCTCGCCGCGGTTGTAGAGCAGCTCCGGCACCGCCAGGTTGAAGCCCCACCTGGCTTCCGGCACCTCGGCGGCGGGCCTCAGGAGGCGATGGTGCGGAGCATCCTGGAGCAAGGTCTCGGGAGCCGGCAGAGGCTCCGGTGGGCCGCTGCGTCTGGCCTGCTCCTCCCAGCCCAGACCCAGCCGGTCGTCGAAATGGCGCCACCAGCGACGCTCGGCCAGCACCTGGAGCTGGGCGAGGTCCTCAGGATCGGTGCCTTCACTGCCCAGGTTGCAGCGGGCAACGCAGGCGAAATCCCTCTGCAGCTCCTGCTCCAGCTGCGCGTAGTCCCGCTGCAGGGCGTCCGGATCACCGCCCGCCAGCAGACCCTCCTGCATGGCGATCCGTCCATCCCGCAGCAGCACCTCGAAACGGGTGCGGATTTCATGGATCCGGTTGAAGGGGGCGTCCAGCTTGGTGGCCTTCTCCACCACCGCCTCGGGGGTCACGAGCTTGCCGCAGTCGTGCAGCCAGGCCGCCGTGCGGAACTCCCGCCGCTCCGACTCTGAGCTGAAGCGGAAGGGGGCCAGCGGTCCCGCTTCGGTGGCTTCCGCCGCCGCCGCCAGCAGCAGCGCCAGCTCGGGCACCCGGGAACAATGGCGGCCGGTATGGGAGCTGCGAGCATCGATCGCCCCCGCCAGCAGGGCGATCATCGAATCGATCTGCCGCTGCTGCCCTTCCAGAGCCTGGGTGCGCTCGACACAGACGGCCGCCAGGGCCGCCAGGGCCTCGATCAGCTGCTGGTCGCCGGCATCGTAAGGACGCACGAGGGCGTGGGCCGTCTCGGGGGTGAGCAGGGAGGAGGACTCCCGCTTCCTGTTGATCAGCTGCATCACCCCCACCACGTCCCCGGCCATGGACCGCAGGGGCCCCACCAGCATCGACACCGCCCGGTATCCGGTGCGGCGATCGAGACCGGCATCGAAGCTGTAAGGGCGGTCCGGGGGAATCGCATACACATCCGGCAGGTTGAGCACCTCACCCTGCAAGGCCGCCCAGCCCACAAGGCGTTCAGGGGTGATCGGGAAGCGCACATCCAGCAGGCCCGAATCGAGGCCCTCTCCGCGGGCCGCCAGGGAACTGTTCTGGAAAGCCGTGAACCAGAGTCGCTTTTCCCCCTTCTCCTCTTCCACCAGGTAAATGCTGCCGGCATCGCTGAGGGTGAGATCCCTGGCACTGGAGAGGATCTGCCGCAACAGGGCACGAAGGCTGGCCGCACCGCTGATGGCCGTCGCGATCTGGAGCATCTCCGGCAGCGCGCGCCGCGCCTGGTGGGCGTCGGAGGCGTGCGGTGGCGGATGGGCGGCGGTCAAGGGAGTGGCCTGCCGTGATGGGGAGTCAGTCCTGCAGCTGCCGACAACCAGTGAAACGCCAGATGGGCGTGATCGGTGCGGCGTCTGATGGCCGTGCCAGGGATAGGAAGCTGAAAAAAGGGCTGTGCTGGTTGCCTTGCTGGCAACGCCAGCTTCACCCAATAATGTAAGCCTGCCGATGGCCAGGCATGATCGGGCCATCGCCAAGGCCTTGCCGTTGACCCAGGCGTCCGACGATTCCCGTGCCCGTCTGCGGCTGCAGTCCCTGTCGTGGGCGCTGCTGGGCGGACTGGCCGCTGCCCTGATCGGCCTGCCGGCCGGGCTGGAGAGCGGGTTGCGATCGGCGGGCTGCGGCTTCTTCTACGGTCTGCTGGCCTTCCATCTGCAGCGGGTCGATCCGGACGACGAGCACCTGGCCGCGGGGCTGGTGGGGGCGGTCTGCGGCATCCGCAGCCTGGGGGGTCCCGTTGTGGTCACCTCCCTGGCCCTGCCTGTCCCGGAGATCCAGTCTCTGCTCCACCAGCCCCTGGCGCCCGGCGCTGCCGGCGCGATCCTGGCGTTGTTGCGCGGCTGGTTGCCGCTCTGGCTTCCCCTGATCGGCAGCGCCCTGCTGCTGAGGGGCGCCCAACGCCTGTTGCCCGCCCTGCGGCCATGAGCCTCCTGCATGCCACCTGGCTGTTTCCACCGGAAGGGGCCGGGGGCCGACTGCTGCTCTGGGCAGACACCTGGAGGGTCGCCGCTCCGGTGGCACCGCTGCGCACCGTTCCCGACCATCCTCTGTCCCTCAACGTCGACGATCTGGGTGCCTGGCTGGATGACCATGGCCTCTGGTCGGAAGCCTTCCGCCCGGCGGAGGCCCTGCTGACCCTGCCCAGCCGCAGCCAGGGGGCCCGCGGTCGCCGCAAGGCGGCCAGTGAGGGGCTGGCCGCCTGGAGCGGTCTGCCGCTGCAGGCGGGCGAGCCGATCCCGAAGGAGGTGCAGTGGTGGCCGTGGCGGGTGGAGGGCCTGGCCCTTGATCCCGCCGGGGCCGGCGAGTGGCTCGCCGGGCTGCCCCTCTCGGGCGACGATCCCGGTCTGGCCGACGATCTGCGCTGGTGGAGCCATCTGGAGCGCTGGGCCCTGAGCCTGATCGCCAGGGGCCGCTGGTTGCCTCAGGTGGAGGAGGACCGGGCCCGCTGGCTGCCCCTGCTCAACCGGGAAGGGGACCGGCGCCGGCTGGAGGAACTGGCCATCCGGCTGCCCCAGGTGGCCACCTGCGCCATGGCCGCCGGTGCCTCCGGAGAACTGGGACTGGCCTGCCGCCGACCCGGCAGCGGCCGGCTGCGGGTGGCCAGCCTGCTGGAGGCCCTCCTGGATGGCCAGCTGCGCTGCGGTTTCAGGCCCCAGGCGGAGGGTCTTGATCCCCTGCTGGGCGCCTGGCAGAAGGCCCTCGGCCCTGGCCCCGGCCGGCTTGAGCTCGACGAGGAGGAGCGGGAGCGCCTGGCCGTGGCCACCCACCAT
>JBBQIH010000103.1:0-8220 GCA_038324725.1 Cyanobacteriota bacterium
CTTCCTGGCCACCGTGGGCAGCAGCAGGGGCTGGGGGCGTCCTGAGCCGGGGGGCGGGACGTCGGCGGCAGGATTGAGGCTGTAGAGACGTTCCCGCAGGGCCTGGTTGTCGTCGAGAAGATGCTTCTGGTGCTCCAGCACCGTGGCCAGGCGTTGCTGGAACTTGCGCTCGAAGATCTCGGGCAGGTCTTCAAGCATTTCGTGCAGGGCCTTGAGCTCATCCCGGGCGGCCGCCAGCTCCATCTCGAGCTGCTGGGCATCTGGGCCCGTGGTGGTGATGGCGAGGCTGGACGGACCCGGCCCTGCCGCCTGGGAGGTCTGGGGAGGGGCCGGTGGCTGGTCCGGAGCCAGGAGAATCGGCTCGGCGTCGATCGCGTCCCTGGGGCTGGAAGCCGTTTCACCGCCCGCAGCCACCACCTCGCCGAAGCTGAAGCTGGCGGGTGGCGACGGCGACTGGGGTGCCAGCGGCTGGACGGGTGTCAGCACGCTCGGCGTCGGTGGCGCCTGGTTGGCGGGCCATCCCGAGGGGCTGTAGGCCGGCTGAGTCGGCACCGCACGGGGGGGTATCTTCCCGTCCGGATTGGCGTCCTCCTTGTCCGTCGCAGTCATCGCCTACCACCCATTGGGCGGACTGTAGGCCCAGTGCTCAGCGATGAACAACCGGGATCAGACCGCCGCCGGTTCGGTGGGAGCCACTTCCACGGCAGCGCCGGGGACGCTGCGCGGGGGAGGCATCGGGCCGTCCTGGATCACGGTCAGATAGCGGATCACGTCTTCGGAGAGACGCATGGCCCGCTCCAGCACAGCCACTTGCTGGCCATTGCCACTGTGATTGAGCTGGACGTAGATGCCTTCGCGATGCTTGGCGATCGAATAGGCCAGCCGGCGCTTGCCGCGCATCTGCGTGTCGAGCACTTCAGCGCCGGCTTCAATCACGAGGTCGCGGTACTTGGCGACGTGGGTCTCGACTTCTTCCTCCGGGATGTCCGGCCGGAGGATGTACATGGTTTCGTAATAGGGCTGCGTCATGGTCGCCTGTGGAGGGGCTGAGGGGCACGGAGCCCGTCAGCGACGGATCCAAGAACCTATCGCAGCACCGTCGGCCGCCTGTGCGGGGATGGTCAATAGAGCTGCATCCGCACCGCTTCGGAGACGGTGGGGATGTCGGCTTCCTTGCCCCGCAGGCTCTGGATCACCGAGAACAGCACAAGCAGCAGGGTGCCGAGGAAGATCGTGTTGGAGAGGGTGCGAATCGCGAAGCCGGCGCCGAGGGGAGCCAGCACGGTGTCGAAGGCCAGGCTGAGCAACACCAGCACGATGTCGATCAGGATCGCCTGCAGCACGTTGAAGCGGATCGGGTAGGGCACCTTGGGGTTGCGCACCACCAGCAGGAACAGCACCAGGAACAACACCAGCCCGCCAAAGGGAACGGCCCGTTCCAGCACCACCAGGGGCAGGGCCGGCAGGGCGACCCACTGCAGCAGCGGGACCATGTCGAACAGGGCTTGCCCGAAACGCAGGGCGTCGCTCAGGGGCAGCAGGTAGGCCAGGGCTCCCAGCAGCCTCTGCCAGATCGGGGGACCTTCCATGGGGGCTTCAGGGACAGTCGGGACAGTTCCCGCACGCTAGGGGCCCTCCAGTCTGGCCAGAGCCGCGGTCCGCATGGCGATGACCGGCATCGCCTGGAGCCCGCTCCAGAGCCGCAGGGAGGCGGCCCCCTGCTGCACCAGCATCTCCAGGCCATCGATGCTGCGGCAGCCTTGCTCCTGGGCCAGACGCAACAGGGCCGTGGGTCTGGGGGTGTAGATGAGGTCGTAGACGGTGGCCGCCGGCGACAGCGCCGCGATCTGGTCGGGGCGCAGGGGTGAGCGTTCCACGGCGGTGGGATCGCCCTCGGAGGCCATGCCCAGGGGCGTCGTGTTCACGACCAGATCGGCACTCGCCAGCGCGGCGCCCAGGGGGTCCGGTGAGCCGGCCATGTCGCCCCCCCAGGCCAGGGGCACCAGGCCGGGGGCCCAGTCGGCGCAGGAGCGGATGAAGCTGCCCAGCCGCGTGCTGTCGCGGCCCGCCACCCGGATGCAGCCCACGCCCAGGTCCACCAGACCCGCCACCACGGCCCGGGCGCTGCCGCCACAGCCCAGCACCAGGGCCTCGCGGGCCATGAGCGCCTGCAGGGGCGCCAGGAACCCTTCCACGTCGGTGTTGGTGCCGAGCCAGCCCCCGCCCTCGCGACGCACCAGGGTGTTCACGGCCCCCAGCCGCCGGGCCAGCGGCGTCAGCTCGTCCGCCAGCTCGGCAGCGGCCTGCTTGTGGGGCAGGGTGACGTTGAGGCCGCGGCAGTCGACCGCCGCCAGGGCCCGCAGCACCACGGCCAGGTCCGCCGCCGCCACGGGAAGGGCCAGGTAGGCCCAGTCGAGGCCGAGGGCGGCGATGGCCGCGTTGTGCATCGCCGGTGAGAGGGAATGGCGTACCGGATCCCCCAGTACCCCCACCAGGGCGGTGCCGCCACCGATCGCCGGTGCTGTCGGGGGGGTCACCATGGGCTCGCGGGAGCAGCTGCCGCCCGACCGTAGATCCGCCGGATCCCAGGCTCCGACAGGCCGCCGGCCCCGTACCGGTTCGGCATCGGTTCGGGAACCACACCTCGCCCGAGTCAACCCCTGATGCGGAAGATGGCTGAAGCCAGACATTCATCCACACCAGGAGGTGGTTATCCATGGGCAAGGTCGTCGGTATTGACCTCGGCACCACGAACAGCTGCGTCGCCGTGATGGAGGGCGGCAAGCCCACGGTGATCGCCAACGCCGAGGGTTTCCGCACGACGCCCTCGGTGGTCGCCTACACCAAGAACCAGGACAAGCTGGTGGGGCAGATCGCCAAACGCCAGGCGGTCATGAACCCGGAGAACACCTTCTATTCCGTCAAGCGTTTCATCGGCCGCCGGGTCGATGAGGTGAACGAGGAATCGAAGGAAGTGAGCTACGGCGTCGAGAAGGCCGGCTCCAACGTCAAGATCAAGTGCCCGGTGCTCAGCAAGCAGTTCGCCCCCGAGGAGATCTCGGCCGAAGTGCTGCGCAAGCTGGCCGAGGACGCCGGCAAGTACCTGGGTGAGACCGTCACCCAGGCGGTGATCACCGTCCCCGCCTACTTCAACGATTCCCAGCGCCAGGCCACCAAGGACGCCGGCAAGATCGCCGGTCTTGAGGTGCTGCGCATCATCAACGAGCCCACGGCCGCGGCGCTGGCCTATGGCCTGGATCGCAAGAGCAATGAGCGCATCCTGGTGTTCGACCTCGGCGGCGGCACCTTCGACGTCTCCGTGCTGGAAGTGGGCGACGGCGTCTTTGAGGTGCTCTCCACCAGTGGTGACACCCACCTGGGCGGCGACGACTTCGACAAGGTGATCGTTGATTACCTGGCCGACAACTTCAAGAGCAACGAAGGCATCGATCTGCGCCAGGACAAGCAGGCTCTGCAGCGCCTCACCGAGGCGGCCGAGAAGGCCAAGATCGAACTCTCCAGTGCCACCCAGGCCGAGATCAATCTGCCGTTCATCACCGCCACCCCGGAAGGCCCCAAGCACCTCGACCTCACCCTCACCCGGGCCAAGTTCGAGGAGCTCGCCTCGAAGCTGATCGACCGTTGCCGGGTGCCGGTGGAGCAGGCCCTCAAGGACGCCAAGCTCTCCACCAGCGAGCTCGACGAGATCGTGATGGTGGGTGGTTCCACCCGCATCCCCGCGGTGCTGGAGCTGGTCAAGCGGATCACCAACAAGACCCCCAACCAGACGGTCAACCCGGACGAAGTGGTGGCCGTGGGGGCCGCCATCCAGGGCGGTGTGCTCGCCGGCGAGGTCAAGGACATTCTGCTGCTCGACGTCACCCCGCTCTCCCTGGGTGTGGAGACCCTCGGTGGCGTGATGACCAAGATGATCACCCGCAACACCACGATCCCCACCAAGAAGTCGGAGGTGTATTCCACCGCCGTCGACGGTCAGACCAACGTGGAGATCCACGTGCTCCAGGGTGAGCGCGAGATGGCCTCCGACAACAAGTCGCTGGGCACCTTCCGCCTCGACGGCATCCCCCCGGCCCCCCGCGGCGTGCCCCAGATCGAAGTCACCTTCGACATCGATGCCAACGGCATCCTCAGCGTCACCGCCAAGGACAAGGGCAGCGGCAAGGAGCAGAGCATCTCCATCACCGGGGCCTCCACCCTCAGCGACAACGAAGTCGACAAGATGGTGAAGGACGCCGAAGCCAACGCCACCGCCGACAAGGAGAAGCGCGAGAAGATCGACCTGAAGAACCAGGGCGAAACCCTCATCTACCAGGCTGAGAAGCAGCTGGGCGAATTGGGAGACAAGGTGGGTGCCGAGGACAAGGCCAAGGTGGAGGGCTTCTCCGCCGACCTCAAGGAAGCCCTTGAGAAGGACGACAGCCCGGCCATCAAGGCCAGCCTCGAGCAGCTCCAGCAGGCCCTCTATGCCGCCGGTGCCTCCGTGTACCAGCAGGCCGGGGCCGAGGGTGCTCCCGCCGGCGCTGCCCCTGGCGGCAATGGCAACGGCAACGCCGCCGCCGCCGATGACGTCATCGACGCCGAGTTCACCGAGAGCAAGTGATCCCTGGGCCGATCGGCCCAGATCCTGCCGCACCAAGCCCCCTCGGGGGGCTTTTTTCATGGGCCGCCGAGGGTTTCCGGCGCGGCACCGTTCCTCAGGCCCGAGGACGCCCGGCCTCGATTCGTTCGGCCACCCAGGCGGCGCTGGCCGGCGCCAGCAGCAGGCCGTTGCGGTAGTGGCCAGCCGCCAGCAGCAGCCCCGCAGCCGGCTGCTCCAGCAGGGGGGCCGGCTGGCCGACCGGGCGCGGCCGCAGCCCCTGCCAGTGGCGCACCACCCGTGCCCCCCCCAACCACTCCGGCGCCGCGCCCCCCAGCTTGCGCAGCTGAACCAGCTCCTCTGGGTCGGCCCTGATGCCCGGTTCCAAAGTCGCCCCCAGCCACAGCCGCCGGCCGCCCTCCAGGTCCGGACGGGGCACCAGATTGAGGCCGCGCCACACCACCGTCCCAGGCCAATTGGAGGGGAGGGTTGCCGCCAGTTCCAGCTCCAGGGCCTGGCCCAGCACGGGCTCCAGCGCCCAGCGGTCACGCTCCTTGTCAGGGACACTCTCCAGCAGGGTGCTGGCGGCGGTTCCCGGCGCCAGCACCACCCAGGCCGCCTGCTCCGCGCCGCCGCCGGCCAGCTCCACCCGCCAGCCGCCCCGCTCTGACTGCAGGGCGACGGCCGCCTCCGCCCGCAACGCCAGGCCCCGTTGCCTGCCGTCCGCCGCCAGGGCGGCCAGGGCGGCACCGGGGTCCAGCTGGCCATCGCGGCCGCAGTGGAGTCCTACCAGCGCGGGTTGGGGAAGGGTGGGCTGGAGCGGTTCCAGCTGCTGCCGGTCCCAGAGCTCCAGGGGCAGGCCCAAGGCCCGTTTGCGCGCCCCCAGCGCCATTAGCCGTTCCTCTTCGGCGCCATCAGCGGCGAGCAGCAGCACCCCGGCCCGGTAGGGGATCGGATGCCCCCGCTGGGCCAGCTCGCGGCGCCACTGGCTCCAGAGCTCCTGGCTTCGCTGACGCAGTTCCCAGGCCCGGCCCCGGTCGCGGTGGAAGCTGTCGGCCATCAGCACGCCTAGCGCAGCCCGGCTGCCGCTGCGCTGCACGCCCCCCGGGTCGCCATCGCCCGTGCCATCACCGGCCAAGGCCGGATCCAGGAGCAGCACTTGGTGGCCTCTGCACTGGAGCCACCAGGCGCAGGCCAGGCCCACGATCCCCGCCCCCACCACGATCACTGTGGTGGAGCTGCCGGCAGGCAGCGCTTGCTGGGACCTGGGCTCAGGCGTCGGAGTCGCTCGCGGAGACCGGCTGGGGAGCGGGGGTGGAGGCGGATGGGGCCGGGGGCACGGCGTTCGACAGCTTGACTTCGGCGGCAAAGGCTTCGGCCATGGCGATGGCCTCGGTCGGGATCACTTCGGCGTAGGCACTGAAGCCGGTGGCCACCTTGATGTAGTCCTTGCGGAGGTTCTCCCCGTCCTGCAGACGGGCGGCCTCATCGAGCTTGGCAAGGGAGGCTTTCAGCTTTGTGGCCCGCTTGCCGGCCTCGGCCCGGTCGGCCGGCAGCAGGCGCTGGTTGATGTAGAGCATCTGGCGACCCAGATCCTGCATCGGACCGTGGATCAGGTTGCGGGTGAACACCCAGTTGCGGTCGTTGACCAGATCGGCCAGTTCGGGCAGGCGCTCCTTCGAGGCCAGGAACCCTTCGGCCTGGCGGGCGATCAGGGTCATGTCCGTGGGGCTGATCGTCGGCGGCTTGCGGCTCTGGTCGCCCGAGCAGGCCACCAGAGAAACGCCGAGCACCAGGGCCACGGCGAGCAGGCCAAGGCGGCGCAGGCCAGCCATCAGGGAGATGGGCGCGGAGATCGACGCGACGGCCATGGGACGGTGCTGTGACGTGGCTGGCGCAGCGACTTTACCGGCCCGCCTGCGCCACCATGACGGTCCCGTCCGCTCCGTCCCGGAACCATCGATGCGTGCCCCCACGGCGATCCTGCAGCTGATCTGCCCTGATCGGCCAGGGTTGGTGAGCGAACTCTCGGGCTGGGTGGCCGCCAACGGCGGCAATATCCTCCACGCCGATCACCACACCGATGCGGGAGCGGGGCTGTTCCTGAGCCGGATCGAATGGGCCCTCGAGGGCTTCGGTCTGCCCTGCGAGGCCATCGTTCCGGCCGTGGCCGCCCTGGCGGGGCGTCTCGGCGGCGAGGGCCAGGTGCACTTCTCCGATGTCCTGCCCCGGGTAGCGATCTTCGCCAGCCGTCAGGACCATTGCCTGGTGGACCTGCTCTGGCGCACCCGCTCCGGGGAACTGCCGATGCAGGTGCCCCTGGTGGTCTCCAACCACCCGGATCTGGCAACGCTGGCGGCTGATTTCGGCGCCCGCTTCGTTCATCTGCCGATCACGGCGGCCTCCAGGGCGGAGGTGGAGCAGGCCCAGCTGGCCCTGCTCGAGGAGGAGGGGATCGAGCTGGTGGTGCTGGCCAAGTACATGCAGGTGCTCAGCCCCGCCTTCCTGGCCCGCTTCTCCCAGGTGATCAACATCCACCACTCTTTTTTGCCTGCCTTCCAGGGGGCCCAGCCGTACCACCGCGCCTGGGAGCGGGGGGTCAAGCTCATCGGCGCCACCGCCCACTTCGTCACCGAGGAGCTGGATGGGGGCCCGATCATCGAGCAGGCCACCATGCATGTCGGCCACCGTGACGAGGTGGAGGACCTGATCCGCAAGGGCCGCGACACCGAAAGGCTGGCCCTGGCCAGGGCGGTGCGCCTGTTTCTGCGCCGACAGGTGATGGTCTATCGCGGTCGAACCGCTGTGTTTGATTGAGCCTTCCCCAGGGACCCGCCGCCGGTCCCCCGTTGCCGCCCCGCTTCGGTGAACCGTTTTTCCACCCTCGACGACCGCCTGCTGGCCCATCGGCCCGCTGCCGCCACCCCCCTGGGCTGGCGCTGTTTCCAGCTGGGGCTGTTCCTGCTGGCCAGCAGTGCCTTCCTGGGTGGCCTGGCCCTGCTGCTGGCCCTGATCCTGGGCAGCCGCGGCCGCCGTCCGGTTCTGGCCGACCGGGCCAATGTCGTGCTTGTGGTGGCGGCGGTGCTGATGGTGCTCGGCTGCTTCCGGGCCGCCAGCAATGGGCTGGCCTGGCTGGGGATGGGCAACTGGCTGCCCTTCTTCTGGGGTTTCTGGGGCTTCCAGGTGTATCTCGGCACCCCGGCCGCCCGCCGCCGGGTGGCCCTGGCCCTGGTGGCCGGCACGGTGCCGGTGATCCTCACCGGGCTGGGCCAGCTCTGGTGGGGCTGGAGCGGACCCTTTCAGTGGCTGGGGGGCCTGATCATCTGGCACATCAAGGCCGGGGGCAATCCGCCGCAGCGGCTGGCGGGCCTGTTCGACTACGCCAACATCGCCGGAGCCTGGATGGTCCTGGCCTGGCCCTTCACCCTGGCGGCCCTGCTCGAGGCTGGCCTGGGCTGGAGACGCCGGGGGGTGATGCTGGTGATTGCCGCCGCCCTGGTGGGGGCTGTGTTCCTTACCGATTCCCGCAATGCCTGGGGGGCTCTGATGCTGGCGGTGCCGCTGGTGGCCGGGCCGGCCAGCTGGGTGTGGCTGCTGCCTGTGCTGCTGGTGCTGCTGGCGGT
>JBBQIH010000104.1:0-8213 GCA_038324725.1 Cyanobacteriota bacterium
GGGGGGGTTGCGGGTGCGGCTACCCACGATCGCCTGGGGTATCTCGCGGCAGCCTGGGCTGAGATCGGGCTGCGAGGGCCGGCGGCTCTCCTGCCGCGCTGGGGCCGGTGGTGGGGGTGGCGTTGGGCGATCCATGGCAATGGTTCCAACCGGGTCCGTTTCTTCAGAGTCGCCGCAGTCAGGCAGCGCAGGTTCACCGGATGGGGGGAGTTCCCTTCCTCCGATCGGGTGATGCCATCAAGGCCAGCTGGGTGCATGTGAAGCGAGCCGTACTCAGCGGATCAGTGCGCCACGATCAATGGGCCGCGATCACGACGCCGCTGTCACGCTGCTGTGGGGATCCAGCTCGGCCCAGTGCAGCAGGGGGCTCCAGGAGCGAAGCCGCCGGTAGAGCTGGCCGTGGCCGTCGCCATTGAGGTGCAGGCCGTCGCTGCACAACCATTGCAGCCAGAGGGGGTGTGCCAGCAGGCCATCGAGCAGGGGCAGGAATGGCACATCCGCCTCCATGCAGGCTTCCTCCAGCAGGCCTTCGTAGAGCCGCACGCTGGCCAGGTCGTACCAGAGCATCTTGGCGAAGGGCATCACGGCCTCGTCCACCGGCGTGAGGCCCAGCACGAACACCGGCGCGATGGCCTGCAACCGGGGCAGCAACTGCTGCAGGCCGTACAGGAAGGCTTCAGGCGCCAACTGGAAGCGCCCGTCGGGTCGCCCCACCCGGGCCGTGTCGTTGAGGCCGATCGACAGCAGGATCCCCTGGGGACGCTGGCGGCGCAACTCACCCCGGTGGCTCACTTCCGCCTCGGCGCGGGCGGCCAACCGCTCCAGGCCGTCGCCGCGCACCCCCAGTCCGTACAGCACCGGCCCCTGGGGCAGGTCCATCCAATGGCGGCGCAGGCGCTCGCACCAGCCCCCCTGCTCTGGATCACCCCAGCCGTACACCCCGCTGTCACCCAGCACCACCAGCTTCCTGGGGACCTGCAGCGATGGGCCCGTCATGGAGCGAACATCCAGCGGGGCGCTCAGAGGCTCTCGCCGAAGCGCCGCAGCCGATCCAGACCGTCGTCGATCGTGGCGGGGGAGGCCGCACAGGACAGGCGGATGCAGCGGTCATCGCCGAAGGCGGCCCCGGGCACCACCGCCAGGCCCACCTCCTGCAGCAGCCGGCCGCAGAGGGTCATCGAATTGAGTCCCCAGGCGCTCACATCAGGGAAGGCGTAAAAGGCGCCTTCGGGGGCCAGCAGTTCCAGGCCCTGGATCGCCATCAGACCGTCGCTGAGCCGGGCGCGCCGGCGGCTGAACTCGGCCGCCATCTCGTGGACGCAGTCCCTCGAACCGCTGATCGCCGCCAAGGCGCCGTACTGGGCGAAGGTGCAGACGTTGCTGGTGCTCTGGCTCTGCAGGGCGCTGGCGGCGGCCACCACATGGCGGGCCCCCGCCAGCCAGCCGATGCGCCAGCCCGTCATGGCCCAGCCCTTGGCGAAGCCGTTGACGATGAAGATCCGCTCGGCCAGGTCGGGGGCCACCGCCGCCAGGCTGTGGTGCTCATGCCCTGGGGAGAGCAGCATCTCGTAGATCTCGTCGCACACCACCGCCAGGGAGGGATGGCGGCGCAGCACGGCGGCGATCGCCTCCAGCTCGGCGCGTCTGAGCACCATGCCGGTGGGGTTGGAGGGGCTGTTGAGCACCAGCAGCCGGCTGGAGGGTGTGATCGCCGCCTCCAGTTGTTCGGGGCTGAAGCGGAAGCCGCCGCTGGCGTCGGTCGTCAGGCAGCGGACGCTGGCGCCGGCCAGCTGGGCCATTTCCGGGTAGCTCAGCCAGTAGGGCGCCGGCAGCAGCACCTCGTCACCGGGATCGAGCAGGACCTGGAACAGGTTGTAGAGGGCCTGTTTGCCGCCGTTCGTCACCAGCACCTGGTCGGGCGCGGTGGGAACGCCGTTCTCCTGGCTCAGCTTGGCGGCGATCGCCTGGCGCAGCTTGGGCTCGCCGGCCACCGGCCCATAACGCGTGTGGCCGGCTTCGAGCGCCTCGGCCGCCGCCCGGCGGATGAAGGTGGGGGTGTCGAAATCAGGCTCACCGGCGCTGAGGCTGCAGATGTCCTTGCCGTCGGCGCGCAGCTCACGGGCCTTGGCGGTGATGGCGAGGGTGAGGGATGGCTGCAACGCCTGCGCCCGGGCGGAGAGCGACAACGGGGCCGGCATGGCGGTGGGCGGCGTCTGGAGGGCGCGATTCGGCAATCCGGCCATCTTGCCCTACGCCCCGCGGCCATGCCCAAGAATGGAGCAATGGCAGGCGATCCCCTCCAACCATCTCTTCTGGGTGAGGCCATCGCCGCAGGGGCGCCGCCCAGCCTCGAAGGACTGCAGCGGAACTGCCAGGACTGCCGCCGCTGCGGCCTGGCCGCGGGCCGGCAGCAGGTGGTGATCAGCCGGGGCGATCCGGCGGCACGGCTGATGGTGATCGGCGAAGGGCCCGGGGCCCAGGAAGACGCCACGGGCCGGCCCTTCGTGGGACGGGCTGGTCAGCTGCTCGACCAGATGCTGGCCAGCGTGGGGCTGGACAGCGAGCGGGACGCCTATGTCTGCAACGTGGTGAAGTGCCGGCCGCCCGACAATCGCAAACCGACGGCCCAGGAGATGGCGGCCTGCGCCCCCTGGCTGGCCGTTCAGATCACCGCGGTCGATCCCGCTGTCGTCCTGCTCACCGGGGCTACGGCCCTGGAGGGGGTGCTCGGCCTCAAGGGGGGCATCTCCAGGCTCCGCGGCCAGTGGCACCCCTGGCAGGGCCGCTGGGTGATGCCCGTGTTCCATCCCTCCTATCTGCTGCGCAATCCCTCGCGGGAGCAGGGATCCCCCAAATGGCTCACCTGGCAGGACCTCAAGGAGGTGCAGCGGCGGCTGGAACAGGACCAGCCGCCGCCACCGACTTTGTGACAGGCTTTGGCCATCACCGGCCCACCCGCGATGACCGGCACCCTGGCCACACCCACCACCAGCGCCCCGGGGAGCTCCAGCCTCCCGGCCGACTGGGCCAGTGACCCCCGCTTCGAGACGGCGATCCGCCGCCGCCGCACCCGCAGCGTCCGGGTCGGCGATATCTGGGTGGGCAGCGAGCATCCCGTGGTGGTGCAGTCGATGATCAACGAAGACACCCTCGACATTGAGGGGGCCACCGCCGGCATCCGCCGGTTGCACGAGGCGGGCTGCGAGATCGTGCGCCTCACCGTGCCGAGCCTGGCCCACGCCAAGGCGGTGAAGGAAATCCGGCAGCGGCTGGAGGACAGCTACCAGCCCGTGCCCCTGGTGGCGGACGTGCACCACAACGGCATGAAGATCGCCCTGGAGGTGGCCCAGCACGTCGACAAGGTGCGCATCAACCCGGGCCTGTACGTCTTCGACAAGCCCGATCCCAACCGCACGGAGTTCACCACCGAGGAGGTGGCGGCGATCGGGGCGCGTATCCAGACCACCCTCGAGCCCCTGGTGAGCCTGCTCAAAGAGCAGGACAAGGCCCTACGCATCGGCGTCAACCACGGCTCCCTGGCCGAGCGGATGCTGTTCACCTACGGCGACACCCCCCTGGGGATGGTGGAGAGCGCCATGGAATTCATCCGCATCTGCGACCGGCTCGAGTTTCACAACATCGTCGTGTCGATGAAGGCCTCGCGTGCCCCGGTGATGCTGGCGGCTTACCGGATGATGGCGTTCCGCATGGACGCCGAGAGCTTCCACTACCCCCTGCACCTGGGGGTCACCGAAGCGGGCGACGGCGACTACGGCCGCATCAAGAGCACCGCCGGCATCGCCACCCTGCTGGCCGAGGGCCTGGGCGACACGATCCGGGTCTCGCTCACCGAGGCACCGGAGAAGGAAATCCCCGTCTGCTATTCGATCCTGCAGGCCATGGGGCTGCGCAAGACCATGGTGGAGTACGTGGCCTGCCCAAGCTGCGGCCGCACCCTGTTCAACCTGGAGGAGGTGCTCCATGTGGTGCGCAACGCCACCGCCCACCTCACCGGCCTCGACATCGCTGTGATGGGTTGCATCGTCAACGGCCCCGGCGAGATGGCCGATGCCGACTACGGCTACGTGGGCAAGACCCCCGGCATCATTTCCCTTTACCGCGGGCGGGATGAAATCCGCCGGGTGCCGGAGGCCCAGGGGGTGGAGGCGCTGATCGCCCTGATCAAGGAGGACGGTCGCTGGGTCGACCCCTGAACGGGGGGCCTTGCCGCGTCAACGGCGCTACGTTGGATCAACCATTCAGACACCTTGAGGATCCCCACCATGGGCAGAGCTCGCGCCACGGTCGTGGTGCTGGTAGGTCTCGGTGCCTGTGCCGCCACCGCGGTGATGGCCAGAGACATGGTGCTGACCCCCACCGGAACCGTCACGATCAGCGACAGCCCCAAGGAGGTGATGGACCAGGCCTGGCAGATCGTCTTCCGCGACTACCTGGACACCACCGGCAAGTACACACCTGAACAGTGGCGCAAGCTGCGCCGCAGCGTTCTGTCCAAGAGCTACACCACCCCCAAGGATGCCTATGAGGGCATCCGCGGCATGCTCGGCACCCTCGACGATCCCTACACCCGCTTCCTGGATCCGCGGGAATTCAAGGAGATGCAGATCGACACCTCCGGGGAACTCTCCGGGGTGGGCATCCAGCTCAGTGTCGACAAGGAGACCAAGGAACTGGTGGTGATCTCGCCGATCGAGGGCTCACCGGCCTCGCGGGCGGGTGTGCAGCCCAAGGATGTGATCGTCTCGATCGACAGCAAGAGCACCAAGGGGATGAGCACCGAGGACGCGGTGAAGCTGATCCGCGGCAAGGCCGGCACCACGGTGAATCTGGTGCTGCGCCGCAAGGGCCAGAACCTCGATACCCCCCTCACCCGGGAGCTGATCGAGATCCACGCGGTCAACCATCAGGTGAACACCGCAGCCGACGGCACCAAGATCGGCTACATCCGCCTGAAGCAGTTCAGCGCCACCGCCACCAAGGACATGCGGGTGGCGCTGCGTGACCTGGAGGCCCAGGGTGTCAAGGGTTACGTGCTGGATCTGCGCAGCAACCCCGGCGGGCTGCTGGTGGCGAGCGTCGAGATCGCCCGCCAGTGGATCAACGAGGGGATCATCGTCTCCACCAAGACCCGCGACGGCATCCAGGATGTCAAGCGGGCCACCGGCCAGGCCCTGACCACCAAGCCCATGGTGGTGCTGGTCAACGAGGGTTCAGCGAGCGCCAGCGAGATCCTCTCCGGCGCCCTGCAGGACAACAACCGCGCCGTGCTGGTGGGTCAGAAGACCTTCGGCAAGGGTCTGGTGCAATCGGTGCGCGGCCTTTCCGATGGCTCCGGCATGACCGTGACCATCGCCAAGTACCTCACCCCCCGCAACCGGGACATCCACAAGCACGGCATCAATCCGGACGTGCCGGTGAAGATGACCGAACAGGAGGTGCAGCGCCTCAAGCTGGAAGACATCGGCACCAACCGGGACAGCCAGTACCGGGCGGCCGAATCCACCCTGCGCAAACAGTTGCAGGCCGGCACGGTGGTGGAGAAAGCCTTCCAGGCCGGCAGTGCCAACCTGCCTGCGGCCCTTGCCAAACCCTGATCTGCCGACGGCGACGTCGGTCTGGGAGCTCAAACCCTGGTGGTGTCAGCCCTGGAGCATCCTGCTCACGGGGCTGATCCTTGTTGCCACCAGCTGGCTGATCCTCCAGCTGTGGTGGATCACCGCCGGGATGTCAGTGCTGATCGGCGTCTGGTGGCTGCTGTTTCTGGTGCTGATGCCTGCGGCCTGGAAACGGTCGCAGGCTGGCGGCGGTCACGGCTGAGCCGATGGGTTCAGGCCACGGGCTGCATCAGCCCACCGCCTGGGGACGAGTCGTCATCGTCGTTGTTGCCAGGGTCGGCCTGGAACAGGGCGAAGAAACCGACGCCGAGGGCCCCCAACAAGGCCGGCAGCACCAGGGGATTCTGGGCGACACCGGCAACCTCGATCAGCTCACCCATGGGGCCACGTAACGAAAGATGTTGTCATCTTAACGTTCCTTCTCATTCCCGTGGCCCGTTCAGTCGAAGACGTGGCCGTGCTCGTAGCGCTCCGCCTGGCCCGCGGCCTCGGTGAGGGCCGACACGTTCTCGCGGGTGAAGAAGCCGTCGTAGCCCAGGCAGCGCTCCACGTACTCGGTGATCAGCTGCGAGTAGGGCGAGCTGCGCGAGAAGATCTGACGCAGGTTGGGCTGGTCGCCGCATTCCCCCACCATGTCGGCGAGGAAAGGGATGCCCAGCTCGCGCAGGGTGTGCACCACCACATCGACGTTCTTCTCGCCGTTGCTGTCGCCATCGACGACCTCGTAGGCGATGTGGTGCATGCGCCGCCCGAAGTTGCGCACGAAGTCCTCGGTGGGCATCGGCAGGTTGGTGAGAGAATTGAGGTAGGAGGGGGTGTTGTTGGCCGTGAAGACGCGGGCGGGGGAGAGTTTGTCGTCAGCCACCGAGGGATGACGCGTGACATTGGTGGAGGAGTTCATCTCGGCGATGTCATAGGAGCCCCAGTAGTAGTAGGGAACCATCGTCAGGTATTCGAGGATGGCATCCTCCCGCTCACCGGCCAGCACCCGGGTGGCGAGGTGGTCGATGCCCAGGATCTTGCCCTCCAGCCCGTGCTCCCGGTGGCGGCGGGCGGCCTCGGTCAGGGGCGCCAGGGCGTCCGCATCGAGCAGCACCTGATCGCCCAGATCCAGGGCCGCCAGGCCATCGAGGGGCTGGTCGACATAACCGACCCGGTTGTAGGTGTAGTCGGAGAGGAAGGTGAAGCAGAGGTGCTTCGAGGCATAGAAGGGGTTGGCGGTCTCCCCTGGATAGGCGAAGCGGATGTTCTGGGGCTCGAGAATGGCGCGCAGGTCGTGGCAGGAGCTCACCTGGAAGATCTCGCCGATGTAGCGAGCGTTGGGCTTGTCGATCGCGAGGGGATACATCGCGTTCCAGCGCGTCACCTCGTCCTCGAAATCATCAAAGAGCGGCTCCAGCACGATCAGGCGCGGGAAGGACTCGCCCCCCTTGAGCAGGTAAATGCGGTGGGTGGCATTGATCCAGCACTCCTGGTAGCGGTAGGGGGTGGTGAGGGCCAGTTCCGCCAGATAGGGCAGGCCGTTGCCGTGGTCGACCTGGATCACGAGGGCCGCCATCGGCCCCACCACCTGCTCCAGCCCTGATTCGGCTCGCCGGGCGTAGACGCGGGGCAGGAATTCCTCGAAGAAGGCCGTGTTGCGCTTGTCACCCCGGGGCCGGTAGGTGGCGAGATCGATCATCGGTTGAGCGGAACAGACCATCTGCTAGCAAAAAGCGGGCCCGGCCCAAAGCCCCAGCGTTCCCCCTCACACCACCAGCACCGCCGCATTCTTCGCGCTCTGCTCCTCGGCCCGTTGGCCGGGGGTGCGCCCGTCGGAATCGGGGATCTGACCGGCCATGGCGGCGAGCCACTCCATCAGCTGCTCCAGTTGCTGGGCGGGAGCCAGGGCTCCCAGACCCCGGGCCAGCACCTTGGCGGTGCTGCCGGCGCCGCCCTGATACACCAACCGGCCGTGCAGGTGCTGGGGCAGGGCCTGGCGCAGGCGGCGGAAGGCGGGTTCCTCCATCGGCGTTTCCAGGGCGATGTTGGGCTTCTCCGGCTTGATGCGTGAGAAGCCGCAGCGACGCGCCAGCAGCTTCAGCTCCATCAGCTGCAGCAGGCTCTGCACCGGCGCCGGAATCGGGCCGTAGCGGTCGGTCCAGCCGGCGGCCAGCTCCACCAGGGCCGCCTTGCCGCCGCATTCGGCGGCGGCGCGATACGCCGCCATCTTCTCGTCGGCCTCGGTGATCCAGTCGGCCGGGATGAAGGCCGTCACCGGCAGGTCGATCTGGGTCTCGTCCACGGCCGGGATGTCCTGGCCCTGGATCTCGGCCAGGCAGTCCTGCAGCATCTCCATGTAGAGATCGAAGCCGATCGCCTCCATCTGGCCGCTCTGCTCCACCCCCAGCAGGTTGCCCACGCCGCGGATCTCCATGTCGCGCATCGCCAGCTGGTAGCCCGAGCCCAGCTGGGCGAACTCCTGGATCGCGCGCAGCCGCTGGCGGGCCGCCTCGCTCAGCGAGGCATCGCCCGGATAGAACAGCCAGGCATGGGCCTGGATGCCGCTGCGGCCCACCCGGCCCCGCAGCTGGTACA
>JBBQIH010000105.1:0-8202 GCA_038324725.1 Cyanobacteriota bacterium
GGTGAGCCAACCGCCGAGGGCCAGATAGGCCGTGGGGAAGAGCAGCAGACCGGACCACCCCACAAAAACGAAGCGGTCGCGCTTGAGCCAGTCGTCGAGGACGTCGAACCATCCACGCGTGGCCGGTGCACGCCCTAGGGCGATCGTCATGGGTGAAAGCGGTGCGGATGACCCGCAGGGCTGTGGGTTACCGGTGGATCGTAACAACGTTGATCCGCCCCCCGCGCCAGGCGACACGGGCTGAAACTGACGCCTTCGGCACGCTTCACGGCAGGATGGCCACCCACTGCCCTTCGTCCCGCATGGCTTCGCCTGGCGTCGCTTCCCCTTCCGCCGACGAGCAGGTGCTGGAGCAACCGGTGCTCGGCTCCCGGCGTCTCTCCAACCTCTTGGTGGCGGCCGCCGTCAGCATCGGCGGCCTTGGTTTCGTGCTCACGAGCGCCTCCAGCCGCTTCGGCCGCGATCTGCTGCCCATCGGCCACCCCGCCGCCCTGGTCTGGGTGCCCCAGGGACTCGTGATGGGGCTCTACGGGGTGGCGGCGTTGTTGCTGGCCATCTACCTCTGGCTGGTGATCGGTATCGATGTGGGCTCGGGCAGCAACCGCTTCGACCGAGGGGCCGGCGAAGCTCGTATCAGCCGCCGCGGTTTCCGCCAGCTGATTGAGGTGGTGATCCCCCTGCGGGAGATCCAGGCGGTGAAGGTGGAGGTGCGGGACGGCCTCAGTCCCCAACGGCGCCTGGCCCTGCGCGTCCAGGGTCGTCGGGACATGCCCCTGACCCGGGTGGGGGAACCGATGCCCCTGGCCGACCTGGAGCTGGCGGGTGCCCGCCTGGCCCGCTTTCTTGGCGTTCCCCTGGAGGGCCTCTGACATGCGACAGCGCGATGGGCGACACAGCACGAACCCCGTGTGCCTGGGCTGGCGGCTGCTGCTGCTGCTGGTTCTCGGCCTGACACCCCTCGGACTGGCGGCCTGCGCCGCCGACACCGGCAACCGACCGCTGGGATGCGAAGCGGCCAACACCCCTTGCCTGCAGGGCACGGCGGTGGTGGCGATGGAGACCAGCAAGGGTCCGGTGGAGCTCCGGCTCGACGGTGCGGCCGCCCCCCTCACGGCGGGCAACTTCGTCGATCTGGTGCGGCGAGGTGCCTACAACGGCACGGTGTTTCACCGGGTGGTGAAGGAGCCGGTGCCCTTCGTGGTGCAGGGCGGCGACCCCAGCAGTGCCGACCCCAAGGTGGCCCCCGGTGACTACGGCTCAGGCAGCTTCGTGGACCCTGCCAGTGGCGAGTCCCGATTCATTCCCCTGGAGCTCAAGCTCAGCGGCGCCCCGGAACCCCGCTATGGAGAGGAGATCACCACCCCGACAGCCACGCGCCAGCTGGCCCTCACCCACGAGCGTGGCGCCGTCGCCATGGCCAGATCGAGCGATCCCAATTCCGCCAGCGCCCAGTTTTATGTGGCCCTGCAGGCGCTGCCTGAACTGGATGGCCGCTACGCAGTGTTCGGCCGGGTGAGCAAGGGGATGGAGGTGATCGACCTGATCCAGCAGGGGGACAAGCTGATCAGGGCCCGGGTGATCGACGGGGGCACGCTGGTCAAGACGAAGCCCTGAGGCCCTTTCAGGCCGGGACCCGCTTGTCGGAGACGGTGGCCTTGAGCAGTTCGGTGTTCACCCCCGAGGCTCGCTCCAGGGCCACCTTGCCTGTGCGGGCGATCTCCAGGATTCCGTAGGCCTCAAGCAGCCGCTCCAGGGCCACCAGCTTGCCCGGATCCCCCACCACTTCCAGGGTGAGGGCGTCATCGGCCACGTCCACCACCTTGGCCCGGAAGACCTGCACCAGATCGAAGATGGCGCCGCGGTTCTCCGCCGGCGCCGCCACCTTGAGGAGCATCAGCTCCCGCTCCACCGCCGGAATGGTGGAGAGGTCGATCACGCCGAGCACGTTGATCAGCTTGTTGAGCTGCTTCGTCATCTGCTCAAGGGTGCGGTCGTCCCCTTCCACCACCATCGTCAGGCGCGACATGCCCCGGTGCTCCGCCGGTCCCACGGCCAGGCTCTCAATGTTGAAACCCCGCCGAGCGAAAAGACCGGAAATGCGGCTCAGGGCGCCCGATTCGTCTTCCACCAGCACCGAGAGGGTGTGCTTCATGTCGGGGCTCGTGAGCGGGGTGCGGCGGGGGACCGGAGGGAAAGCCGGCGCGTTCTAACCAAAGGTACGCGCCAGAGGATGTCTTCCCTTCAGCCCGCCTCCAGACGCTCCAGCCAGCGGAGCACCGCGCCACCGAAGGCGTCAGGGGTTTCATCGTGGGGACAGTGGCCGCAGGAGGGGATCACGTGCAGGTCGAGGTCGCTGCGCAACCGCAGGCACTGCTGGGAGACCTCCAACGGCACCAGCCGATCCTGGCCGCCCCATACCAGCATGGTGGGCCGCCCCAGCCGTTGCAGCAGCGAGACGGCGGTGGCCCGGTAGGGCCGCAGGGCCATGCCGATGCTCATGGCCCGCAGGGCCCTTACCGCTCCGGGGCGTCGGGCGGGCCGGGCGATCAGCCGACGCAGCTCCTGGTCACCGATCACCGGGTGGTGGTAGGCCGACTGGATGCCCAGGTCGAGCAGGGGGGAATGGGCCAGCAGCGGAACCAGCAGCTCCAGGGGCAGGAGCCGCAGCAGGAGATGGATCACCCCCCGTTTCAGTCGCCGTCGCCAGGGGCGGCGGCGGGGCGGGCGGCGCCCGGCCATCAGCAGGCTGGGATCGGGGAGGGGCGCCGCCACCACGGCTCGCACCCATTGCGGGAAATAGACGCTGCAGGTCAGGGCCACCAGGCCACCGAGGGAATGGCCCACCAGCACTGCCGGCGCCTGGACCACCTCCGCCAGGAACGCCTGCACCTGGCGGGCCCACAGGCGGTTGTCCAGGGCCTGATGGCGATCCAGCCCCGGCTGGCTGGAGGCACCGAAGCCGATCAGGTCGAGGCTGTAGACGCACCACCCCGCCGCCGCCAGGGTGCCGGCGTTGCGGCGCCAGTGGCCGCTGGCGGCTCCGAAGCCGTGCAACAGCAGCAGCGCCGGGTGGTCTGGGGTCCCCACGCGGCGCCAGTGGCAGCTCTGGCCGCGCCAGAGCCACTGGGCGTGATCGCCCCACTCAGCTCCCTCCTGCGGCGCGACCTCCCCGGGGGCAGGCTGGAGGTCGGCGGACGACACCGATGGTTGCGGCAAGGACCCGGACTTGAGCGAACCCCCTCACTATTGCGAAGGTGCGGCCCTGGTGGAGACCGGTGACGGCTTCTTCCGACCCGCCTCCAGGCCGGCCAGGGATTTCGGCGTTCTGCTGGCGCGGACCCTGGTCGCCCGAGGGCTGGACGGGCCCGTGCGGGTCCTCGATGGCATGGCGGGCTGCGGCATCCGGGCTCTCCGTTATGGCCTGGAGGGCGGTGCCGGGGCGGTGTGGGCCAACGACGCCGACCCGGACCGCCTGCCCCTGCTGGAGCGGAATCTGTCCCGGTTGCCGGTGGGGGTCGAACGGCAGCTGAGCACCGCCACCGCCGAGCAGCTGCTGGCCGGTTGCCTGGTGGAGGGGCGCCGCTTTGAGCTGGTGGATCTGGATGCCTTCGGCTGTCCGGCCGCCCTGGTTCCCCTGGCCCTGGAGGCGGTGGCCTTCGGCGGCGTGCTTTACCTGGCCAGCACCGACGGACGTTCGGCCACGGGCCATGACCGCCGCGCTGCCGTGCGCCGTTTCGGTGCCGCCGCCAGGGCTCACCCCGCCAGCTGGGAGATCGCCCTGCGCCTCCAGCTGGGGCTGCTGGCCCGGACCGCCTGGGCGATGGGGCGGGGGCTCTCCCCTCTGCTGAGCTTCAGCGAAGGGCGGGCGTTCCGCACCGCCGTGCGCTTGGAGCGGCATCCCGCCGGCGGCGAGGAGGCCCAGCTGGGTCTGGTGGCCCATTGCCACGGCTGCGGCGATCAGCAGGTGCAGAGCCTGCTGCGGCTCGGACGCTGGCGGCCTTGCGATTGCCCTGGAGCTGCATCGGGCGAGGCGCCGGCCCTGGCGGTGAGTGGCCCGCTCTGGATCGGCCCCTTGCAGGATCCCGCCACGCTGGCGGCGATGCTGCAGGAGGCCGAGGTGGGCGATGCCCACCTGGACCGGCCGGGCCGGCGGCTGTTGGAGCGGCTCCGGGACGATCCGGCCACGACACCCCGCTGCTGGCCGGTGGACGCGATTGCCCGCCGCCTGGGTCAGGGTCCGCCGCCGCTGGCGGCGCTGGTGGCGGCGCTGACGGTGGAGGGTTTTGCCACGGCGGCCAGCGGGGTGATGGCCGGCCAGCTGCGCACGGAGGCCCCCTGGGCTCTGGTCGTGGCGACGGCCAGGAGGTTGGCGGCCGCAACGGCTGCTAGATAGGTAGCCCGTTCCCCTTTGTCCGGGCCATGGCCTCTGAAATCTTCGGTACCGCCGCCATCTTCTGGGTGCTGATCCCCGTCGGGCTGGCGGGCGGCGCCCTGCTGCTCAAGCTCCTCAACGACTGAGCAGCGCGCCGGGGACGGACGCACCCCTAGGCTCGATTTCCTTCCCTTGCAGGGGTCCATGAAGGTTCTGGTCATCGGTGGAACAGGAACCCTCGGTCGCCAGATCGCCCGTCGTGCCCTCGACGCCGGCCATGTTGTCCGCTGTGTGGTGCGCTCCCCGCGCAAGGCCGCCTTTCTTCAGGAATGGGGCTGTGATCTCACCCGCGGCGACCTGCTGGAGCCCGCCAGTCTGGATTACGCCCTGGAGGGCCAGGAGGCGGTGATCGATGCCGCCACGGCCCGGGCCACCGACGGCGGCAGTGCCTATGAGATCGACTGGGATGGCAAACAGAACCTCTTCGCGGCCTGTCGCCGCGCCGGCCTGAGCCGACTGGTTTTCATGTCGTTGCTGGGTGCCTCCAAGCACCGTGGCGTGCCGCTCATGGACATCAAGGCGTGCACCGAAGAATGGCTTGAGGCCTCTGATCTCGACTACACGATCCTGCGCGGTGTCGCCTTCATGCAGGGCTTGATCAGCCAGTTTGCGATTCCGGTGCTGGAGAGCCAGACCGTCTGGGTGAGCGGGGCACCGACGCCGATCGCCTACATGAACACCCAGGACGTGGCCCGTTTCGCCGTGGCGGCCCTGGAGCGACCCGACACGATCCGTCAGGCGTTCCCTGTGGTCGGTCCCCGGGCCTGGATCACCGGGGAGATCACCCAGCTTTGTGAGCGCTACAGCGGCCGCGAAGCCCGGGTGTTTCGGGTGCCGCCGGTGCTGCTGGGGCTGATGCAGTCGGTCACGGGATTCTTCGAAGCCAGCCTCAACGTGGCCGAACGCCTCGCCTTCGCCGAAGTGGTGGGCGGGGGCGAGCCCCTGACGGCGCCGATGGAGTCCAGCTACGCCGCCTTCGGCCTCGATCCGGCCGAAACCACCCGGCTGGAGGATTACCTCAAGGAGTATTACGACACGATCCTGCGGCGCCTGCGGGAGATGGAGTCCGACCTCGACAAGGAAGCCAAGAAGAAGCTTCCCTTCTGAAGCGGCGCCACTCGCCAGTTCGTGTGTACTATTGCAGGGGTTTGCCGGCTGTCATGGCGATTTCCCAGATCAAGAACCTCCAGCGGCGTCTGGCCAACCTGGAGGAGGAGGCCATCGGAGAGCTCACACGCGCCTGTGGCCACGAGCTCTGGGCGTCGTTGGGCTTCGATGCCTTCGACACCCTTGAGGATCCCGATCGTCGTGCCCGGGCGAACTATTACTACGGTCAGCTTCAGACGGTCAGGGAACTCAAGGACGCCCTGATCTGAGCAGTGCCGCCAGGCGTTGTTGCTCCAGGGGGCTCACGGCGCGCCAGGCGCCGGGGGCCAGACCGACCAGATCCAGGGGAGGGCCTCCGTCCATCAGGTCGATCGCCGTCCGCAACAGGCGCAGCGTGGGCAGGCCCACCGCGGCGGTCATGCGCCGCACCTGCCGGTTGCGCCCCTCGCGCAACTCCAGCTCCAACCAGACGGTCGGCACCCGCAGGCGGTGGCGGATCGGCGGATCTCTCTCGGGATGGGCGGGGTCCGTCACGGCCCGGGCCCGGGCCGGCAGGGTGCATCTCCCCTGCACCATCACCCCCTGGCGGAGGTTGTCGAGGGCCGCTGCGGTGATGACACCCTCCACCTGCACCAGATACCTCCGCCAGTGACCCCTGGCCGGATCGGTGAGCCTGGCCTGCAGTCGCCCCTCGTCGGTGAGCAGGAGCAGTCCTTCGCTGTCCGCGTCCAGGCGACCGGCGGCATAGACGCCCGGCTGATCGATCAGCTCGGCCAGGGTGCCCCAGGGACTGCCCGGTTCCGGACGGAACTGGCTGAGCATCCCGTAGGGCTTGTGGAGCAGCAGGGTTGTGGTCACTGCCCCCGCAGGATCAGGAGCTTTCCCGGGCCCGCCAGAGATTGACCACGCCGATCGAAATGAGGAGCAGGCCCAGATCCATCGCGATGGGAGGAAGGATCATGGGGTGGGGCCAAGGGCACTCTGTCTGCCGACCCTATCGCTCCGGTCTTCTCACCGTGTGACGGGCTTTGTAGCGGGCACGGCCGACGCTTAAGCTGAAACTCTGTTGTTTTCCTCAGGCCACCCTTCCCGCATGATCGAAACGTCCGGTGTGATCGAAAAGGAGCAGGGCAACGGGTTCTACCTGGTCACCCTTGAGCAGCCTGCCGGTCACCAGTGTCTCTGCCGGGCGGCGGGCAAGCTCACCAAGTTCCGGATCAAGCTGCTGGCCGGCGACAAGGTGTTGGTGGAGATCAGCCCCTACGACCTGACCCGGGGCCGCATCACCTACCGGGAGCGCAACGCCGGAGCCACCGGCCCCCGGCCAGGGGGGAACCGTCCCGGCGGTCCCAGGCGCCGCTGAGGCGGGCTGGGGCGGCTCAGATCTCCAGCAGGCCGTCGGTTTCGGGACGGCGGCCGAGGTGCAGGTCCCTCGGCACCATCAGAACATTGGCCTGAAGCAGTTCGGGGTGATCTTCCAATGTGAGGAGCCACTCACGGAATTCCTCGTTGATGGCGTAGCTGTCTTCGAACAGCTCACGGCCATCAAGGGCAGCCCGGCGGGCCAGAGCCCAGCAGACCGCCACGGTCACGCGGCGATGGACGGCAGCATCAAGGGGGGCATCAAAACATTCGTCCTGTTCGCTGGAATCGCCTCTTGGCCTGTCCATCGGAATGATCTCGGTGGATGTCCTGTGCTGCCCACGTTGGCCGCTGGTGGACGCGTCGACGGTGTTGGTTGTCACATCGTTGCAGGAAAAACGCGTGCAACAAGTCAAATGCAGCCAACTTTAAGCCAATTGGCGTCGAAACAACGGCAGTTCGGGGCCGCTGACGCTGAGCATTCGCCCGGCATCGTCCGCCAGGGCCTGCAGGGGTAGGCGCTGGTCGCCACCCGACGAGCCGGCCGTGCCAGAAGCCATGTCCGTCGGGCGCGTCCGGATCACATAGGGCTCACTGACGGTCCAGCCCCGGGCGTAGCCGATCAGCAGGGGATCGGCCGGGGCAAAGACATAGGACGGCCGTCGCGGGATGGTTTCCTGACTGGAGCGATCCCCATCCATGCGCACGGCTCTGGTGATCGCCTGAACAAAGCGGCTGCGGGTGACCACGGTGGTCAGGTAGGCCACCACCCGTAGCCGGGGGGCATCGAAGCCTTCGGCGCACATGTCGATGCTCACCAGCCAGTCGGCCTCCCCGGCCTGGAACGCCGCCAGGCGCTGGGCCGCCTCCGGATCCTGGGAGTGCACCAGATGCACCCGGTCCCCTTCCTTGGCCAGCAGGTCGGCGATGGCGCCCGCATGGCCGATGTCGCGGGCGACCACCAGGCCGCCGGCCCCCGGATGCTCCAGCCGCACGCGCTCCAGGCGGCGGCGGGCCTGGAGCAGCAGCCGCAAGGCGATCCCGCCCCGATCCCCCGGCCGGATGGCCCGACGCAGGTTGCGGGCCCGCCAGCTCTCCCGCTGCTCGGCCGACAGGGGGGAGGTCTCGGTGTCCCGTCCGTCCTCCGGGCGCCCGTGTTCCACCCAGCCGTCCTGGAACCGGAATTCCAGGGGCCGCACATCGCCGGCGGCGATCAGGGCACGGGGCTCGACGCAGAGGTCCGGAATGATGCGCTCGGCCGGGCCGTCCTGATCGTGCATCCGGATCCGGCGGGCGGAGCA
>JBBQIH010000106.1:0-8139 GCA_038324725.1 Cyanobacteriota bacterium
ATGCCCAGGCCGCCGCGGTTGAGGATGTCGGCCCAGGTGTTGATCACCCGGCCCCGGTGATCGAGCACGGAGTGGTTGAAGTTCAAGCCGTTCACGTTGAAGGAGAAGCTGATCACCGCCAGGGTGGCGAACCAGATCCCCACCACCGGCCAGGCGGCCAGGAAGAAGTGCAGGCTGCGGCTGTTGTTGAACGAGGCGTACTGGAAGATCAGCCGGCCGAAGTAGCCGTGGGCGGCCACGATGTTGTAGGTCTCCTCCTCCTGGCCAAACTTGTAGCCCCTGTTCTGGGACTCTGTTTCGGTGGTCTCCCGCACCAGGGAGCTGGTGACGAGCGAGCCGTGCATGGCGGAGAACAGGGCTCCGCCGAACACCCCGGCCACCCCCAGCATGTGGAAGGGATGCATGAGCACGTTGTGCTCGGCCTGCAGCACCAGCATGAAGTTGAAGGTGCCGGAGATGCCCAGGGGCATGGGGTCGGAGAAGGACCCCTGGCCGATGGCGTACACCAGCAGCACGGCGGTGGCGGCACCCACCGGGGCGCTGTAGGCCACGGCAATCCAGGGACGCATCCCCAGGCGGTAGCTGAGCTCCCACTCCCGGCCCATCCAGCAGAAGATGCCGATCAGGAAGTGGAAGATGATCAGCTGGTAGGGGCCGCCGTTGTAGAGCCACTCGTCGAGGCTGGCGGCTTCCCAGATGGGGTAGAAGTGCAGGCCGATGGCGTTGGAGCTGGGCACCACGGCGGCGGTGATGATGTTGTTGCCGTAGAGGAGGCTGCCGGCGATCGGTTCGCGGATGCCGTCGATGTCGACGGGGGGAGCGGCGATGAAGGCGATCACGAAGCAGACGGTGGCCGCGAGCAGGGTGGGGATCATCAGCACACCGAACCAGCCCACATAGAGGCGGTTCTCGGTGCTGGTGACCCAGGTCTTGAAGCGATCCCAGGGATGGATCCCAGAACGCGACAGGTTGGTGGTGGTCATGGCTAGATATCCGAAGATGGACAGACCGGCAGGGGGGCGGCGACACCGCCTTGCGGATAGGCCGCTTGCCACTACCAGACGATAAAACGATAGCGTTGAATCTCCCCAGGTTGCGACTTCGCCCATGCGTGCTTCTGCTCAATCCGTATCGGGCTCTCCAGGCGCCCGCCGCCGCCCGTGGCCGACGCGGCTGGCACCCCTGCTCCTGGCGCTGCTCCTGCTGTTGACCCTGGCGCCGGGCCTGGCTCGCGCCGACGACGCTCAGCGCTGGAGTCTGCGGGACCAGGACGGCAACCGCTGGTCGCTGCGGATCTTTGCCCAGCCCGACCCCGCCTACCCCAGCGGCGAGCGCCTGCGCCTCAGTGCCCTGACCCCGGGGATCGCGGTCGATCACGCCAAACCCCTGCTGATCAGCGACGGCGCCGGCGGCGCCTGGACCCTGGCCAACCGCAGCGAGGAGCTGGTGGCCGCCGGCGGCGACGCCTTGCCCGAGGGATCGGCCCAGTTCGACATGGCCGCCCTCCTGCCGCGCCCCAGTGATGCGCTGCCCCTGGCGCTCACCCTGCCCCTGGCGGGAGAGGAGACGGCATCGATCGTGCTTGGCCCGAGCGAAACCCAGGCCCTGCACGCGCTGCGCAATCCCGTGGCCGCTGGCTGAGCCCAGGCCGCGGGCGTGCCGTCATCGGCCGATGCGGATGCTGCGAAGCGAATCCATCAGGCCAAGGATGTTGAGCAGCCAGACCACGACCGCCACAACGACGACAATGTTGAGGATGCGTTTGATCTTGCCATCCATGGGGATGTAGTTGTTGACGAGCCACAGCAGCACCCCAACAACAATCAGGGTGATGATCAGTGAAATTAAGGACATGAAGTTTTCTCTTCTGGATGAATGGTGAAGGGCTGGCGGCCAGTAGAAGGCTGTGTCATGCGAGGCCTGAATGGACTTGTTGCAGTCCATCTGCCGCAGATCCGCCTTTCACTCGCGCCCGTTATCGAGGTGGCCCCACAATGAACGTGGCCCCCTTTTGGTGATCCGATGTCTGATTGCTTTGGGGACTATCTGCGCACCATTGGTCGCATTCCCCTGCTGACACCGTCAGAGGAACTGCACCTCGGTGCCCTCGTTCAGAACTGGCGGTCCCACCCAGCTCCGGCTCCAGGCCAGGAACGCCGGGGGCGAAAGGCTTTCGCGCGGATGGTGACGGGCAATCTGCGCCTGGTGGTGTCGCTCTGCAAGCAGCAGCACAATCGCATCCGTCTGATGCATCTTGATCCGATGGATGTGGTGCAGGCCGGCAACCTCGGCCTGATCCGTGCGGTGGAGCGTTTTCTGCCCGAGCGCGGCTGCAGATTTTCCACCTACGGTTCGTGGTGGATCCGCCAGTCGGTGCACCGCCATCTGCAGGAGACGACGGGGCTGATCCGGGTGCCGCCCCAGATGGCGGCCCTGGCCCGGAAGGTTCATGCGCTGCGCACGGCCTCGCCCCAGCCCCTGTCGCTGGCGGCGATCGGTGACGAACTGGGCGAGAGCGTCAAACGGCTGGAGACCGTGCTTCAGGCGTCCCACGACCTGCAGACCCTCTCCCTTGATCAGACCCTCGGAAGCTCCGATGGGGAGGTGTCTCTGACCGATCTGATCGGTGATCCCAGGGAGCCCGGTGTGCAGGACGACTACCTGTGGCTCCATGGTGAGCTCAGCCAGCTGAGCCCCACGGAACGTCGGGTGTTGCGCCTTCGTTATGCCGAAGACGGTTCTCCGTCGCTGGCCCAGATCGGGGAAAGCATCGGCATGTCCAAGCACAAGGTGCAGCATGTGGAGCGCAAGGCGCTGCACAAGTTGCGGCAACGCCTGACCAGGGACCTGTGATCCCGTGAATGGCCTTGATCTCATACGGCCCGGCCGCTGAGCAGCCGGGACACAATCACGATCAAGGCGATGACCAGCAGGAGGTGGATGAGGCCGCCCATGGTGTAGGACGTCACCAGTCCAAGCAGCCAGAGAATCACCAGAATGACGGCGAGTGATTCCAGCATTGGAGTCTCCTTTCGATGGGAATGGATGCATTGAACTGGCGCTTACTTGATCTTGTCCGCCAGCTTGTCAGCGGCATCACTGGCCTTGCGGGCTGTGGCCTTGGCGCCGTCCTTCACGGCTTCTTTCGCGTTCATGGCGGAGGCCTGAACCTGCTTGGCCTTGCCTTTCACCTGTTGGCCCGTATCGCCGGTGATTTCACCGTAGGCGGATTGCAGCTTGCCTTCGGCTCCCTTGGCTTGGGCGCTCACCTTGTCTGTCATGGCGGCGAAGAAGGGGGCCTGGCTGGCCATGGCCGTGGCGGGCCATTGGATCATCAGGGTGACAACCAGGGCGGCCACGGAGGCCAGCGAGAGCAGGCGTTTTCGGATGGTCATTCTCATCGGGTCTGGTTTTAAGGGGGTGCCTCCCCTCTTTACCGAGCTTCCTGCTCCGCGTAGACAACGTGCACGCCCTTTTGCCCGGCAGAAGGCAGCATCCGTTGGCCGTTCAGTGGTGCCAGGCTATCTGGGCTCTGTAGCGATTCATTTCTTTTTTGCTGCACTCTGCGTCGCTTCTGTGATGAGCAGGCAGATCCACCGGCAGGCCGTCATCAACACCACCTGCCTGGAGGCCTTCAGCGACGGCGTCCTGGCCATCGTCATCACGATCATGGTGCTGGAGATCAAGGTGCCCCGCGACACCGGACCGGCGGCCCTGGTGCCCCTGATCCCTGTCTTCCTGAGCTATCTGCTGAGCTTCGTCTCTATCGGCATCGAAGCGTGTCAGCGGCCCGGTGCTGCTGGCGAGCCGGCGCTCTCCGGCGCTCTCCGGCTCTCGCCCAGCTGATCCATGCCCTGGTGGCCCTGATGTGGCTGATCCCCGATCGCCGCATCGAGCAGGTGCTGTCCGACTAGGAACTAGGCGCCCCGGACGCTCACCAGCTCCTGTGCGGTGAAGCGGGCGGCCTGCTCCAGCAGGCGCCGCTCCTCTTCATCGGCCCGGGTGCAGGCGAAGCCGTAGCGGGCCCGCACCCGCTCCGAGGCCTGCCGCAGCGCCAGGGTGCCCTTGGTCCGCAGTTCAGCCACCGTCACGGTCTGACCCGGGGCGAGGTGCTCGAGGATCACGGTGGACGGGGAGTAGAGGCGGCTCCTGCCCCCGTCCGGCCATTCCAGCGTCAGCTCCACTTCCGGCATGGCACCCCCCACCACCCAGTGCAGGCATTGTGCGCCGTGGCCGTCCCGGCTGCGGTGGCGACCACGACAGCTTGATCACGGCAGTGCCCCGAAACCGGTGAGGGGCTCTTCAGCGCGCCAGATCTCCTCCTGCAGGCCTTCCTCCTCCAGCACCAGCCGCTGCTCGATGGTGAACGTGCCCACCCGCTCCAGCAGCAGGCCGCCGCAGCTGGCGACCCTCTGCGCCAGCCGGCCCTCCTGATCGGGCCGGGCGGCCAGCAGGAAGCCGAAGCTGGGGAAGCCGGTGAGCCAGGGTTCCATCGCCACCCCGGCCGGGGGATGGATCGCCGCCAGATCCAGGCGCAGGCCGCAGCCGGCCGCCTCGCAGAACATGGCGGCGGTGCCCACCAGGCCGCCCATGCTGATGTCCTTGGCGGCATGGACGCTGGCGTCGGCCGCCAACGCCGCCATCAGGGCCAGCTGGCGTCGCAGCCGGGCGGGGTCGGCGCCGGTGGCCGCATCCCAGCAGAGGGAATCGCCGCGGAAGCGGCCGGCGGTGTCGATCAGCAGGTGGCAGTGGTCGCCGGCTCTGGCGGCGCGGGCCGAGAGCACCGGGCCAGCGGCCGTGCCCAGCACCGCCACCGCCAGGGCGTCGTAGGGGCTCTGCAGGTTGGTGTGGCCCCCCACCACCGGCACCCCGAACACCTCCGAGGCCCGGCGCAGGCCCGCCAGCACCTCCGCCCCATGGGCTTCGCTGCGGCCCCAGAGGCTGTTCACCACCGCGATCGGCGTGCCGCCCATCGCCGCGATGTCGCTGAGGTTCACCAGCACGCCGCACCAGCCCGCGAACCAGGGGTCGCCTGTCACCAGGGCTGGGTGCAGGCCCTCGCAGGCCAGCAGCAGCGGCGTGGCCACCGCCGGCAGCAGGGCGGCATCGTCGCCGAGGGCGGCGGCGGGCCCCAGCTCGGGGAAGGGCTGGTGGGGGAAGGTGGCCGCGGGTGCCTGGATGTCGGTCTTGCCGGTGAGCCCGCTGAGTTGGCGCAGCCTGCTGGCCAGGGCCGCCAGGGGCGGATCAGGCGCCGCGGGGCGGTTCACGCCGCCCGGGGCACCGCCTGGGGCCGCCGCTCGGCTCCGGGCTGGTAATAGGCGAGGTCGGCCTCCATCAGGTGGTGGGGCAGGCCGCGGATCTCCAGCGTCTCGATCGACGTCCAGTGCAGGCGCTGGAAGAAGCGCACGTTCTGGAGCTGCACCGTGGCCAGGAAGCGATCGCAGCCCCAGCCGTTGGCGGTGGTGACCGCCTTCCAGATCAGGCCCTTGCCGATCTGGTTGTGGCGGCGGTGGTCGCCGTGCACCCCGAGCCGGCCGCCGTACCAGAGGCGGGGCCGTTCCTCCAGGATCCGCACCACCCCCACCACGCCGCTGCCGCTGCTGGCGCCGTGGTCGAGGGCGGCGATGGGATAGGCGTGGCCATCCTTGTCGTCCCGGTCGGTGGCTTCGAACAGGTGCTGCTCCTGGCAGAAGATGGCGCCGCGCAGCTGCCAGTAGCCCTCCTCCAAGGGCGTGTCGCGCCGCAGCAGATGGAAGGAGAAGCGCTGGGAGCTGGCCGTCGGCGAGAGGCGGAAGTCGTCGGCTTCGATCGCCACCCCCCGCCGCACCGAGGGGGTGAAGAGGGCCGGCGCCGAACTGACGCTGCGGCCGATGTCGTGGCTGGAGGGGTCGATGAAGAACATCGCGGTGCTCAGGGGCCGGCTTCGAACAGGGACAGGGCCGAGCAGGCGCCGCACTTGGCGCAGCCGGCCGCCATGGCTTCCGAGCGCAGGTCGGAGGCCCGCAACCGGTCGCCCACCGCCGTGTACACCGTCACCATGAAGTCGGTGGAGGGGGCGGGATGGGCCTCCAGGGGGGTGCCGGCGATCGGCACGAAGGGCACCACGAAGGGGTAGACCCCCAAGGCGATCAGCCGCTCGCTCACGGCGACCAGGGAGGCGGCGCTGTCCCCCAGCCCGGCCAGCAGGTACGTCGACACCTGGCCCCGGCCGAACACGGCCACCGCTTGAGCGAAGGCCTCCATGTAGCGCTCCAGCCCCAGCTCCGACTTGCCCGGCAGGATGCGCCGCCGTACCTCCTCTTCCACCACCTCCAGGTGCATGCCGAGGCTGTCGACGCCGGCGTCCTTCATGCGCCGGTACCAGGCGGGATCGTCCGGGGGTTCGCACTGGGCCTGGATCGGCAGGTCGACTCGGGCCTTGACGGCGGCGGCGGTCTCGGCCATCAGCCGGGCGCCCCGGTCGTCACTGTTGGGGGTGCCGGTGGTGAGCACCAGCTGGCGGACGCCATCGAGGCGTACGGCCGCCTCGGCCACCTCCGCCACCTGTTCCGGCGTCTTTCGCACGAGAGTGCGGCCATCCTCCAGCGACTGCTCGATGGCGCAGAACTGGCACGACTGGGTTCGGTCGCGGAAGCGGATGCAGGTCTGCAGGAGCGTGGTGGCCAGCACGTCCTGGCCGTGCAACAAGGCGATCGAGCGGTAGGGGATGCCCTCGGCGGTGGCCAGGCCGTAGAAGCGCGGCTCCGGTGGGGTCTCCACGGCCATGGGCGTGGAGTCGCCGGCTGCCAGGCCCGTGGTGGCGCCGCTCACCTGCAGGCCGCCGCTGGCGGCGGTGTCGAGCCGGTAGGGCGAGCTGCCGGCCACGGCGTTGTAGACAGGCACCATCACCGTGGTGCCATCGATGCTGAGGGCGCGGTGATCCGAGGGGCCGGCGCCGCCGCGGCGGCCTGGGTTGCCCGGCACGGCCGGATCGACCACCCCATGCACCTGCAGTTCGGTGAGCTTGCGGCCCAGGGCGCGGCGATCGTGCTCAGCCATGGTGCAGTTCCTCCAGCACCGGCAGGCTCAGGGGGGCCTCACCCTCACCGCCACCGGGCGGGATGGGACGTTCGTGCAGCTGCCGCGCCGGGCTGCGGTCGATCAGCAGAGCCAGCAGATCGGGGCGGCTGTAATGGCCGACGCTGTCCATCATTCGCTTGCGTTTGGTGATCAGGGCCAGGTCGAGTTCGGCGATGGCCAGGCCCTCGCCATCGGGCAGGGGGCCGGCCAGGTAACGGCCCTCCGGGCTGATCACCGCCGTGTGGCAGCCCCCCTGGCAGGCCTTCTGCAGCACCGGATCGGGCGTGATCCGCTCGAGGTCCTCCGGCTCCAGCCAGGCAGTGGAGGACACCACGAAGCAGCCGGCCTCGAGGGCGTGGTGGCGCAGGGTCACGGCCGTCTGCTCGGTGAAGATCGGCCCCACCAGCGACCCAGGGAACTGGGCGCAGTGGATCTCTTCGCCCTGGGCCATCAGGCTGAAGCGGGCCAGAGGGTTGTAGTGCTCCCAGCAGGCCAGGGCGCCGATGCGGCCAAGGGCGGTGGGCACCACCTGCAGGCCGGCCCCATCCCCCTGGCCCCACACCATCCGCTCGTGGTAGGTGGGCGTGAGCTTGCGGCGTTTCAGCACCAGCTCCCCGGCCGCATCGATCAGCAGCTGGGCGTTGTAGAGGCTGCCCCCGTCGCGCTCGTTGATGCCCAGCAGCACGTGCAGGCCCAGCTGGCGGGCGGCGGCGGCGATGCGGCCCAGGGCCGGGCCCGGCACGGTCACCGCCTGCTCGTAGAGCTTCAGGTGCGACTTCCCCATCAGCACCGCCGGCTCCACGAAGGAGAAGTACGGGTAGTAGGGCAGGAACGTCTCCGGGAAGACGATCAGCTCCACCCCGGCCGCGGCGGCCTCCTCCATGGCGGCGAGCACCCGCGCCACCGAGCCGTCCAGGCTGTAGAGCACCGGACGGATCTGGGCGGCGGCGACTGTGATCGTGGCGGGCATGGGCGGCTCGACGGGGGACGGGGAACTCAGAGGGTCCAGGTGTCGAGGATGAAGGCCCCCTCCTTGCGGTGCAGCAGCACGATGTCGAGCACATCGAGGGGATTGATCGG
>JBBQIH010000107.1:0-8114 GCA_038324725.1 Cyanobacteriota bacterium
ACGGCCCTTGGCAGCCATGGATCAATGAGGAGGACTGGGAATCCGACGGCCGGGCCGGCGCCACCGGCGCCCCTTTGGGGTGGGTACCGAGCGTGGTGTCGGTGCGGCGGATCCACATGGGCGACGACCACCTCAGCGACCGGGGCCACCTCGACCCCCGCAAGCTGGGGGACCGGGCCAGGGCGCAGGACTCCCTGTTGCGCAGCGCCCTGGCCGCCGGCGTCGACCGCCGCAGCCCCGAAATGGCGCGATTCTCCCGCTCCGCCTTCCTGCTCAGCCGCCAGTGCGGCACCGCCGGTGCGCAGCAGGCCTCAGAGCGGCTGTTCCAGCTCGCCCGCCGGACCGGAGCCTGGCAGCAACGCCGGCAGCTGGAGTTCATGGTTTACCGGCTGCTGGCCGCCGTGCTGGGCTGGGGCCGGGCGGCCCGCCTGAGCATGGGGGTCCGGACACGGCTGCCTCCAGAACCCCCCCCCAGGGGGGAACATGACCTGAGCTGATGCAGGAGCCTGTGGAGCTTGAAACCGGCACGGCGCCGCTGGTCTCGGTGGTGATGGGGGTTCGCAACGGCGGCGCCAGCCTCGCCGACAGCCTCGATTCCCTGACCAGTCAGGAGGGGGTGAATCTGGAGATCGTGGTGATCAACGACGGCTCCAGTGACGACACCGGTGTGCAGCTGGCGGCCCGCGCCGCCTGTGAGCCGCGCCTGCGGGTACTGGAGCGGCAGGGGCGGGGCCTCACCCGCTCACTGATCGAAGGCTGCCAGGTGGCCCGCGGCGGCTTCATCGCCCGCCAGGATGCCGGCGACATCTCCCTTCCCGGCAGGCTGCAACGCCAGCTGCGCTGCCTGCAGGAGAACCCCGACGCCAGCCTCTGCTCCACCCATGTGCGCCTGGTGGTGCCCGAGGGAGCCACCGTGCGGGTGAACGCGCCGAAGCCAGAGGAGCTCGCCGATGGCCTCACCGGGCCCGCCATCCACGGCTCGGTGATGCTGCGCCGCAGCGCTTATGAACGGGCCGGAGGCTACCGCGCCATGTTCTACTTCGCCCAGGACATCGATCTGTGGAGCCGCATGGTGGAGGTCGGCAGCCACCTGGTGGTGCCGGAGGTGCTTTACGAGGCCACCCTTTCCCCCGGATCGATCAGCGGGTCGCAGCGCCAGGAGCAGGACGCCTTCTATGCCCTGATCGTGGCGGCCACCCAGGCGCGCCGCCGCGGGCAGCCGGAGACCCCCGTCCTGGACGAGGCGGAGGCCCTGAGCGATCGCTGCCGCGGCTTGCGGGCCCAACCCCGCCGGCAGGCCGATGGGGCCTACTTCATCGGCGCCTGCCTCAGCGGCGAGCGCCCTGACCTGGCCCGCCACTATCTACGCCAGGCCCTCAGCCTCAACCCCTGGCACCTCAAGGCCCGGCTCAAGCTGGCCACCCTGCCATGACCATCAGCGTCGCGATTCCCACCTACGGCCGTGATCAGGTGCTGATCGACAGCGTCGCCGCCCTGCTGGCCCTGGATCCCCCCCCCTTCGAGCTGCTGGTCGTCGACCAGACGCCCCGCCACGATCCGGACTGCGAAGCCCAGCTGAGCGTCTGGCAGGCGCAGGGAAGCATCCAGTGGCTGCGGCTACCGACTCCTTCAATCACCGGCGCCATGAACGTGGCCCTGCAGGAGGCCCGCGGCGACAGGGTGCTGTTCCTCGACGACGACATCCTGCCGGACCCGGAGCTGCTCAACGCCCACGCACGGGCCGGAGCTGCCAGCAGCGAGGCCATGCTCGCCGGCCGGGTGCTGCAGCCCTGGCACCAGGGCTGCAGCGATCCGGAGGAGGGACCGTTCCTGTTCAACAGCCTGCGGCCCCGCACGGTGGCGGAATTCATGGGGGGCAACGTGGCCATCCCTCGCCAGCTGGCCCTGGAGCTGGGGGGGTTCGACCAGAACTTCGTGCGGGTGGCTTACCGCTTTGAAGCTGAATTCGCCCACCGCTGGCGCCAGGCCGGCCACCCGATTCAGTACGTGCCCGGCGCCCTGATCCATCACCTCAGGGCCGAGCGGGGCGGAACCCGCAGCTATGGCAAGCACCTCACCACGGTGAAGCCCGACCACGCCGTGGGGCGCTACTACTTCCAGCTGCGCACCCAGCCCGCGGGCGTGGCTCTGGTGGCCTGCCTGCGCGGCTGGCTGGGGTCGGTGCGCAGCCGGCACCACTTGCGACACCCCTGGTGGATCCCTCCCACGCTGGTCGCCGAAGGACGTGGCCTGCTCTGGGCTTTGCGCCTGCAGAAACGGGGTCCGGCCCTGCTGCCGACGCGCCGGCGCCGGCTGCTGATCGCCGGTAGCCATCCGGTGCAGTACCAGACACCCCTGTTCCAGACCCTCGCCAATGCCCCCGGTGTGCGCAGCGACGTGCTCTATCTCACCCTTCCGGACGCCCGGACCCAGGGGCTGGGATTCGGGGTTGCCTTCGAGTGGGACGTGCCGCTGCTCGAGGGATACGCCTGGCACGAAGCCACCAGCGGCCGGGGCCGCGGCATCACCTCCGGCTATCGGGGGGTCTGGCTGGCACGCCCCCTGGGGGAGCTGGGGTTCGGTCCAAGCCGGGAGCGGCCCGATGCCCTGCTGCTGACCGGCTGGCACTTCCTGGGAATGGTGCAGCTGTTCATCGCCGCCCGCCTGCAGGGTCTGCCGGTGCTGCTGCGAATGGATTCCAATGCCTTCCGCCCCAGGCCCTGGCCCCTCAGCCTCACCTACTGGATCCTGTTCCGGGGGGTCTCCGTCGGCCTTCCCGTCGGCACGGCCAATGCCCGCTGGTACCGCCAGTTCGGGGTCCCCCAGAAGCAGCTAGTGCCCTCGCCCCACTTCGTGGATAACGCCTATTTCAGCGACAGGGCCGGCGCCCTGCGCCCGCGCCGGGACGAGCTGCGCCAGGACTGGGCTATCCCCCAGGAGGCCTTCTGCTTTCTGTTCGCCGGCAAGCTGCAGCCCAAGAAGCGTCCGTTCGACCTGCTTGAAGCGCTGCGGTTGCTGCTGGTGGACCCCTTGGTCCCATCGGTGCATCTGCTGCTCGTGGGCAGCGGGCCCCTGGAGGAGGCCTGCAGGGCGCTGGCCAGCCAGCACGGCCTGCCGGTGAGCTTCGCCGGCTTCCTGAATCAGTCCGAGATGCCATCGGCCTACGCGGTGGCCGACAGCCTCGTGTTGCCCTCCGACCACGGCGAAACCTGGGGCCTGGTGGTGAACGAGGCCATGGCCTGCGGGCTGCCGGCGATCGTGAGCGACCAGGTGGGATGCGCCGAGGATCTGGTGCTCGAGGGCCGCACGGGCCTGGTGAGCCCCGTCGGCCAGCCAGCGGCCCTGGCCGCGGCCATGGGCCGGATGGCCGCCGATCCCGCCGCCGCCGCCCGCATGGGGGCAACGGCAAGGGAGTTGGTCAACAGCCATTACAGCGTGCGCAACGCCGCCGAGGGAATCCTGGCAGGGCTGGCCCTGCTGGAGCAGCGCTGAAATGCCCAGGGCCCTGATCCTCTCTCTGCCCCCCGGGGGGCAGCGGCGTCCAGGCCCGTCGCTATGCCAAGCTGCTGCCCCATCTGCCAGCGGCAGGCTGGGAGTTCCATGTCGTCGGTCCCGACCCCCGGCTGGATGCCGTCACACCGGAGCCCTGCCCCGGCCAGGACCGGTTCTGCCACTACAGCCAGCGGGTCTCCCGCTCCCATCGCTGCTCCATCCGCAAGAACCGCCGCCGGGCCGGCACCCCGCTCCACCTGTGGTTCGGCCTGCGGCAGCTGATCCATGGCCAGTTGGAGCGGCTGATCGGCCACGACCCCCAAAGTCACACCATTGAGGGCCTCAGAGCCACGGCCCTGGAGACGGCAGCGACGATCCCGTTCGATCTGGTGGCCGGGATCTGCCCGGACTTCCTGGTGCTCGAGGTGGCCCGGGACGTGGCCAGGCAACTCGGCAAACCCTTCATCGCCATCTATGACGACCCTTGTGGCCATCGGGAGAAAGGCCTGTTTCACCCGGCCCACCCAGAGCGCCAGCGGGCCGTGCTCACCGCGGCGACGGGGGCCGTGTTCGCCTCACCGCTCACCCTCGAGCGCTACCGGGAGCAGGGCCTGCTGGGAGCCACCCCAGCCAGCTTCCTGCCAGACTGCTTCGAGGTCGGCGAAGCCTCCCCGCCGACGGCCCCGACAAGCCCGGCGGCCCCCGCGGAGCCAACAGCCGCGGCCCGCACACTGACCCTGTTTCACCCAGGCAACCTGGGGCCATGGCGGCCGATCGAACCCCTGCTGGAAGCCGTGCGTCGCTGGGAGAAGAGTGGCCAGGGACCGCTGCGGATCCTTCTCTACGGCTACCTCTACGAAGCGGCCCGAACGGCCATCCGCACTGACGCCAGCCTGCGCCACATCTTCAGGGTCCATGCCGCCGTGAGCAATGAGCGCTCCCACCAGCTCGCCGAGGCCGCCGATGCCCTGCTGGTTCTGATCGGACCGCGCCACACGGACAACCTGCCCTCGAAATTCTTCGAGTACCTCCCCCACACCACCCCAGTTTTGGTGGCCGGACCGGTAGGCAACCCCCTCCAGGCCATCCTCGAAGACCTGCACAAAGGCCTCTACTGCGATATCGCGAGCAGCACGGCCATCTTCAACGCCCTGGTGGCCTTGCAACGCCAGGCCGGCTGGTACCGGGAACGCCATCACCACAACCCAAACGCCATCGGCGCCTACGCCGCCCCCCGGGTGGCCAGGGCCTGGGGCACGGCCTTCGATCGCTTCCTGGCGGTTCGTCCCTTGCCATGAGGGTCCTGCATGTCATCCCCTCGATCAGCCAGCTGCGGGGCGGCCCCAGCCGGGCCGTGATCGACATGGTGGCGGCCCTGCGCCTTCAGGGCGTGGACGCCACCATCCTCACCACCAACGACCATGGACCGAGCCTGCATCCTGATCTGGTCACCGGGCGGTGGCAGTGGCACCAAGAGGTGCCGGTGCTGGCCTTTCCCCGCTGGAGCCCGCCCGTGGCGGCCCTGAGGGAATTTGCCGTCAGTCCCGGGCTGAGCCTGTGGCTGGCCAGGCACCTGAAGCAGTACGACCTGCTCCACGTCCACGCCCTGTTCTCCTTTCCCTCCACCAGTGCCATGGTCCAGGCCCGCTGGGCCGGTGTTCCTTACATCCTGCGCAGCATCGGCCAGCTGAGCCCGTGGAGCCTGGCCCAGAGCCGTGGCCGCAAGCGCCTGCTGCTACGCCTGATCGAACGGCGCAACCTGCAGCAGGCGGCCGCCCTGCACTTCACCACCGTGGCCGAGCGGGATGAAGCCGCCGCCCTGGGCCTGACCTCGCCGAGCCTGGTGCTGCCCCTGGGGGTGCGCGGCCCCGACTCCCCGGCACAGCCGGCGGTCGTCCCGAACGCCCTAGCGCCGGTCCGCTTCCTGTTCCTGTCCCGGCTGCACCCGAAGAAGCAGCTGGAGAACCTCCTGGAAGCTCTGGCCTTGCTGCAGCGGCACCGGCCAGAAGCGAACTGGGAACTGGCCATCGCCGGCGACGGGGAGCCCCGCTACGTCGCCGCCCTTCAGGCGCAAACCAGGACCTTGGGAATCGACGTTCGCTGCCGCTGGTTGGGATTCGTGCAAGGGGAAGCGAAATGGAGGGCCCTGCAGGCGGCCGATTGGTACGTGCTGCCATCGGCGGCGGAAAACTTCGGCATTGCAGCGGTTGAAGCTCTTGCCGCGGGCACCCCTGTCATCCTTTCCCATGAGGTGGCGGTAGCCGCCGACGTGGCCCGCACCGGAGCTGGTCTGGTCAGCGCCAGTGACCCGGAGGCTCTGGCCCTGACCCTGGCCAGGGCACTGCAGCGGCCTTCCCTGGCAATGCGGTCTTCCGCCATTAACCTGGCGACAATGGATTTTTCCTGGAGCACGATCGCCCTTCAGCTGCGTGACGCCTACCGCCAGGTGCTGACCTCCTCCGCCGGCCGATGACCATCCTGCTGCTGATCGTGCTCTTCGGGGCGCTCGCCACCGTGCTGCTCGACGGGGACTGGCGCACCGGTCTGATGGTCACCCTGGTCATCGGTTTCGTTCAGGATCCCCTGCGGAAGATCACGCCAGACCAACCCGGCTACATGGTCGGCCTGGTGCTGATCGGATTTGCCCTGTGCGGCGTGGTGCTCCTGGAGCGGGCGGGGCGCTTCAACCTGCGGGCCATGTTCTGGAGCGTGCCGCAATTCGATGGATGGGTGACGATCTACTTCAGCCTCATCGCCCTTCAGAGCCTCAACAGCTTCGCCCGCTTTGCGGACATTCGCCTCACCGCCATCGGCGCCGCCTTCTATCTGGCTCCGGCCTTCGGCCTGTGGGTGGGCTTCCAGGTGGGATGCAACCTGCCCTTACTCAAGCGCCTGCTGACCCTGTATCTGGTCGGCTCGGCGGTGATGGCGGTCACGGTCTACCTCAGTTTCCGGGGGGTCGACCATCCCTCCCTGAAGGAAGTGGGCGAGGGACTACTGATCACCTTCCGCTTCGGTTTCTCGGCCCAGGGGGCCTCGGGTTTCTGGCGAACCAGTGAAATCGCCTCCTGGCAGCTGTCTGCCGCCGCATGCATCGCCGCGTCGATGGCCCTCGCCAGCCAGAAGCCCACCACCCAGTTCGGACTCTTGCTGCTGGCGGCAGGCTTCGCTTTTCTTACCCTCCTCACCGGCCGCCGCAAGGCCCAGGTGCTGATCCTGGCGTTCGTGGCCATCTATTTACTGCTCTTCAGCCGCAGGGCCAGTCCCGCCTCCAAGGAGCGGGTGATCGCCAGTGTGCTTGGGGTGGCAGGGATCTCCTATCCCCTTTATGCCTTCTTCCTCTCGGAGAATCTTGGCGAAAACTTTGGCGAGTACACCAATCGCTCCCTCACCATCCAGCAAGATCTGGTCGAGCGCTTCGACTCCCAGGGCATCGGCGCCACCCTCAGGGCCATTGAGGTGTCCGACGGCATCGGCATGGGTGTGGGGGCAGGCGCCAGCACGGGCGGCCTCGTTAGAAATGCGGCCCGCGATGCGATCCAGAGCGTGTCTTTCGTCTCCGAAGGTGGAGGTGGGCGATTGATTCTGGAACTGGGCATCCCGGGCATGGTGGTTCTCGGGGTGATCCTTGTGCTGCTGGGTTTGGTGCTGTTGCGCAACTTCCGACTCCTCAAGCAACTGCCCCAGTCCACCTCAGCCTTGCTGATGGGTCTCATGTCCTTCGCCCTGGCCAATGTCCCAGCGTTCTTCTCGGCGGCCCAGCTCTATGGCGACCCCTTCGTCCTGATCTTGATGAGTCTGTCTCTGGGATCCTTCCTGGCCATTCCCAGCCTGGTGTCCCAGCAGCAGGAGCAATGGGCTCAGTGGCAACAGCACCAAGACCAGCAACGGCGGAGGCTCCTGGAGCAGCGCTCCCAGCCCCTGGCATGAGCCTGCCCGAGGCCTCCAGTGCCCTCCTCACCGCACTGATCCTGACCTACAACGAAGAGGCCAACATCGCCCGGACACTCGACCATCTGGGCTGGCTGGATTCCATCCTGGTGATCGATAGTGGCAGCAGCGATGCCACCCTTGCCATTCTCGCCGAGCATGCTGCGGTCCGGGTGCTGTATCGCCCCTTCGACAGCTTTGCCGACCAATGCAACTTCGGCCTGGATCAGATCGCCACCCCCTGGGTTCTGAGCCTGGATGCGGACTACCGCATCCCGCCGGCCCTGGCCAGCGAGATCCAGGCGGTGATCAGGGATCCTGGCAACTCGGCGGTGGCGGGCTTCGCCATCCCGTTTCGTTATTGCATCGCTGGCCATCCCCTGCGCAGCGGCATGCTGCCGCCCCGGATCAGCCTGTATCGCCGCGGCCTGGGCCACTACCGCAACGACGGCCATGGGCACCGCATGGCCCTGTCGGGCCAGGTCAAACGCCTGCGGCAACCGATCTTCCACGACGATCGCAAACCCCTGCAGCGCTGGCTGGCCTCCCAGGGCAGCTACCTGGCGATCGAAGCGGTCAAACTGCGCACCACTCCTTCCCGACAGCTGTCGCTGACGGATCGTCTGCGCAAGCACACGCCACTGGCCCCCATCGCCGCTCTGTTGTTCTGCCTGCTCTGGAAAGGTGGCGTC
>JBBQIH010000108.1:0-8108 GCA_038324725.1 Cyanobacteriota bacterium
TGCCCCCCGAAGCGGCCTGGCAGCAGCTGGAGCTCTGGCACCGGCACCAGGCCCTGGTGGCCGTGGTGATCGGCGATGGCACCGGCAGCGGCCCCTGGCGGAAGCGCCTGGAGCCCCTGCTGCCGGTGGAGTTGGTGGATGAGCGCGGCACAACCCTGGCGGCACGGCGGCGCTACTGGGAGCTGTTCCCCGCCCGGGGCTGGCGCCAGCTGCTGCCGCTGGGCCTGCGCCAGCCCCCCCGCGACTGGGACGACGTGGTGGCCCAGCTGCTGCTGGAGCGCCGGCTGGGACGGACTCTGCTCAGAACGACGCCCGCACCGTGAAGACGTAGTCGCCGCCGGGTTCGAGTTGGTAGTCGGCCTTGAGCAGGAAGCGCAGCAGGGCGTCCTGGATCAGGGCGCGCCCCAGGGAGGGCTCCACCTGCAGTTCACCTCGATCGAAGGCCCAGCGGAAGCGCCACTGGAAGCTGCCGGCGCTGATCTCCCCCTCCAGCAGGCAGGGGCTGAAGCTCTGGCGCAGCACCCGCAGCTGTGCGTTGGTGGCAGGAAGGCGACTCACGGGAAGCGGTGGGCGGGGGTGCCGTCGATGTCGATGAATGCTCTCAGGATGGCGGCGGATCGGGGCGAAAACTGTTCAGGCGGTTGGCGGCCCGCTCCAGACCCACCCCGCGGATCAGGTCGATGCCCGCCTCCACCTCGTCGAGCACCGTGTCCAGCACGGGCCGATCGGCGGCGGAGAACTTGCCCAGCACGTGCGACACCGTGCGGGCCCGGCGCTCCTCGGGCGTCTCGCCAGGCGCACCGATGCCGATGCGCAGCCGCGCAAAGGACTCGCTGCCCAGGTGGGCGATCGTGCTGCGCAGGCCGTTGTGGCCGCCGGCCCCGCCCGAGGCCCGCACCCGCAAGCGCCCCAGGGGCAGGTCCATGTCATCCACCAGCACGAGCATCTGGGCGGGCTCCAGCCGGAACCAGTCGAGGGCGGCGCGAATCGAGCGGCCGCTGTCGTTCATGAAGGTCTGGGGCATCAGCAGCCGCAGGCGCTTGTCCCCCTGGCCGGTCTCGGCCAGCAGCCCGTGCAGGCGTCCCTGGTTGCGGAAGCTGGCGCCACCGGCGCGGGCCAGCCGCTCCAGCACCATGAAGCCGACGTTGTGACGGGTGTCGATGTAGCGGGCGCCGGGATTGCCCAGGCCCACCAGCAGTTGCAGATCCAACGGCCGATCGCCCTCAGCTGGAGGGGCCGGCGCTCTCCTCAACCACCACTGCGGGCGTTGCGGCTTCGGCGACGGCCGGCGTCACGACGGCAGTTGCTTCGCCAGCTGGCGGGATGGCGGCGGGGGGGCCGGAGATATCGATGGGCTGGTCGGTGCCCACCGCCGTACGGAACTCCTTCTCGAACTCCTGCGAGGCCGACTGGAAACCGCGCAAAGTCCGTCCCAGGGTCTTGCCGAGCTCGGGCAGGCGCTTGGGTCCGAAGACCAGCAGTCCGATGGCGGCGATGACCGCCATCTCGGGCAGACCGATGCCGAAGATGTTCATGGACAGGGGGCGAAAGGAATCAGCCGACGCCGTTCCAGTTGACGTTGATGCCCTCGAGCAGGAGGGACTTGTTGTACAGCTGCAGGATCACCAGCAGGAACACCAGGAAGAGCAGCATGAACACACCCATCACGGGGGTGGTCCCCCAGCCGGGCACCACCTTTCCGTACTCGGAATTCAGGGGGCGCAGCAGGTTTCCCAGACGGGTGCGTTGGGCCATGGCAGCTCGGACCTCTCGGGCACGGGATCGCGGTGCTTACTGTAAGGGTCTTGCCGGCCGCACCGAGATGGGCTGTCGAGAGTTGTGACGCAAACCCCGCGTCCCCTCCCCCGCCTGAGAGCCCCCCATGGATCCCGCCGCCAGCACCTCCCCCGCCCTCTCCGTGGCCCTCACGGTGCTCGCCGTGCTGCTGGCTCTCACCGGTTTCGGCGTGTACACCGCCTTCGGCCCCCCGTCCAAGAGCCTCACCGATCCCTTCGACGATCACGAGGACTGAGCCGCTGCGGCCTTCTTCACTTTCCAGTGCCCCAGTTGCCAGGGGCCCAGCAGAAGCTGATCCCCGCTGCCGTCGTCCGCCAGCCCCTGTCCCAGACCATCGCAGCGCTCCAGCACCGCCCAGTCCCCGCCGGTGCAGAGGTGGCGCCGGCAGGGGCCCAGGTTCTGCACGCTGAGCAGCACCTCCCCCACCCCCACCTGGTTGCCTTCCGCCGGCAGCGGCCGCAGGGCCACCAGTTGAAGATCGTCCCCGAGCGCGGGGAAGAACGTTTCGCCGAGCCCGGCGGGCCCGCCTGAGGCCGCCGCCGCCACCATGGGCCGGCACCACAGCGGTTCCCGCAGCCGGGTGGCCTGCTGGGGCGCGGCGGCGGCCCGCCAGCCACCGGGGCAGGGCAGCAGGGCCAGCCGCTGGCGCTGCCAGCCGTTATCGGCGCCGGGATCGGGCCAGGTGGGCCCGCGCAGCAGCGAAAGTCCGAGTGTTTCGGCCGTCGCCGACACCCCCTGGGGGCCGTCCAGCAGCACCGCCAGGCCATCGCCGCAGCCCGGACCCACCGAGGCCAGCCAGCTGATGGCACTCACCTCCCAGCGGGCCCGCTCCCGGGCGGTGCGGGCCGTGGCCGGCCGCTCGATCACCCCACCGGAGGTGTCGGCCGCCCAGCGGCAGGCAGAGGCGGCCAGGGGAATCTCCAGCCGCAGCAGCTCATGGCGCTGCTGCCACTGGGTGCTCAGCACCAGCTCCAGCCAGGGGCTGCCCGCCAGCAGGCGGCCATCAAGGCGCACCGGACTCTCGCCGCAGCGGCCGCGCCACACGAAGCGGCCACACAGCGGCCCCGTCTCCAGCCACTGCGGCGCCCCCTGCCAGCTCCACTCCAGCGGGTGCTGGCGGTAGTCGGCAGCCAGGTCCCAGGCATCCCAGAACTCGCCCCGGTCGCGCCAGCGGCACCACTCCAGCGGCCCCGCCAGCAGCGGCGTGCCGGTCGCATCAACCAGCTGCTCCACCCCCCGCGGACCGATCAGCACCGAGAGCCGACCATTGCTCAGGCGCCAGTCGTCCGGCCCCCCGGCCTCGGCCCGCTCCAGCCGCACCGCCCCCTCCACGGGCCAAGCCCCCGCGCCACTGCCTTGGCGCCGCAGGCGTTGCACCCCCACGCCCTCGATGCCGGGGATCTGCAGCCACTGGCCGCCCCCGGGGGCCGGCTGCCCGCTCAGGCGCCGTTCGCCGTCCGTCCCTGCCAGCCACCAGTCGCCCGCCGGCAGCCGCAGGGTGCGGGGCTGGGCCGGCAGCGGCTGGAGCTGCAGCGCGCACCAGGCTTCGGCAGCCCCGGCTGGCGCCCCCCCTGGCGCTCCCCCATCCAGGCCCCGCCCCAGGGCCCGGTCGCGACGGCGGGCGGCCCGGCGGCGGGCGGCCCGCCACTGGGGTTCGGCCTGCTCGAACACCTCCGGAATCGAAGTGCCCGGCAGGATGTCGTGGAACTGCTGGAACAGCAGGCTGCGCCAGTCCTCCTCGGCAGCCTCGGCGGCCTCGGCCGGCTGAGCGAACAGCGCCGCGGCCAGATCCGCCTCCCGCAGCAGCCGCTCCAGGCTGCGGTTGTGGCGCTTCTGGTCCGGGCGGCTGGTGGCGCAGCCCCGGTGCAGCTCCAGATAGAGCTCGTCGCGCCACACCGGCAGTTGGCCGGCCAGGGATTCCAGCGGATCGAGATAGGCCCGCAGGCTGCCGTGCCGCTGGCCGGCCGCCACCGGCTGCCCCTGCCAGAGCTCCAGCTGCTCCAGCATCTCGGCGGTGGGTCCGCCGCCGTGGTCCCCGACCCCCGGCAGCCAGAGCGCATCGGCGCAGCCGCTGGCCTGTTGCCACTGCAGCCGGTAGCGCTCCATCGCCACCGGGTCGCCATCGCTGCCGATCGGTGCCGTCATCAGGGCCAGCACCTCGGCGCCGCAGCGGCTGCGCCAGCGGAACAAGCGATGGGGGAAAGGGTTGGTGGCGTTCCAGGCCAGCTTGTGGGTGCAGAACCAGCGCACGCCGGTGGCGGCCGCCAGCGCCGGCAGACCGGCGGCGAAGCCGAAGCTGTCCGGCAGCCAGGCCAGCCGGTGGCTCCACTCCGGAAAGGTGCGCCGGCTGTAGTGCTGGCCCTCCTGGAACTGGCGCAGCAGTGAGCTGGTGGACAGCAGCACGCAGTCGCTCTCCACCCATGGGCCGTTGAGGGGTTCGAAGCGGCCCGCCGCCATCGCCTGGCGCAGGCGGGCGAACAGGGCCGGCCGGTGGCACTCCAGCCAGGCATAGAGCGCCGGAGTGGAATGGCCGAAATGGAGCGAGCCGAAGCGCTCCATCAGATCGAGGGCGGAGGCGAAGGTGCGCTCCGCCGCCTGCCAGGTGTCGGCCACGGGCCACAGCCAGGCCAGGTCGAGGTGGGCGTGGCCCAGCACCTGCAGCAGCCCCTCCCCCGGGGCCTCGGCGCGGCCATGGGCGCGGCGCAGCTCGCGCAGCTCGGCGGCGGTGGCGGCCAGCAGGCCGAGGGGATCGGCCGGGTCCAACGGCTCGAGCTCGATCCGGCTGGTCATCAGGGCGCCGTCATCGTGAACCGGGCTGCGCAGCCGCAGCTCCAGATCCAGGGCCTCCCCCTGCCACCAGCGCTCGGGCAGGGGCCAGCGGCAGGCGGTGTCGAACAGATCACCGCTGTGGACCCGCTGCCCATCGACCCACAGCTCGGCCCGGTCGGCCCACCAGCGCAGCACCAGCCGGGCCCGGGCGCCGGCCGCCAGGGGCCGCCACGACTCCGGGAAGGGGCAGCGCAGCTGCAGATGGCGCCACTGACCACCCCGCGGCCAGATGATCAGGCCCCGGGCGGCCCAGTCGGGGCGATGGGTGCGTCCCCACGCCTCCCCAAGGGCCGGACCGCTTCCGCCCCCAGGCTGCACGCCCTGCCAGAGGGGTTGGAGATCCAGGGGCCGAAGCATGGGGAACGTGACCGAAACGTTTCAATCGGAGCCGGTTGCCCCTGCCAAACGGCATCGGACAGCCTGGATGGCCAACCACCACCCATAAGATGATGCGGCTGCCGAGGGGTCATTGAGACCCGTACCGGCGCCTGTCACTCCCTGTCACCCGCCGGACAGACCATGCTCGCTCTCAAGATCTCGGTTTACTCCGTCGTCTTCTTCTTCATCGGGATCTTCGTCTTCGGCTTCCTGGCCAGCGATCCCACCCGCTCCCCCAGCCGCAAGGACCTGGAGGACTGAATCTCTTTGGCGGCGGCGCCATCCGCCACCCGTCCCGACAACCGGACCGCAGCGGGGGAAGCCCCCTGACTCCCATGGCAGGATCGGCCGCGTCCTCGCCGCTCCTCCGCCACCTGTGGTGCTCCATCCCCGCTCGGGACGTCGCCAGGCCCCTGAAGGCCTGACCCCTGGGCTGGGCCTGTGGTTGGGGCTGTGCGGCGTGCTGGCGCTGACCGCATCCCCGGCCAGGGCACGACCGGAACTCCCCTCCAGGCTCCAGGCCGCCCAGGCGCAGCTGGCGCCGGCCGCCACCCCCACAGCCAATCCCTTCGACGACGAGCCCCAGGCCGAGCCGCACGTCCAGTCGCAGCCTGAGCCGCAAGCCGGGGCCGAGCCCCCAGCGGAACCAGCAGGCCCCGTTCCGCCTCTGCCTGCGGCCGCGACGGCACCGGCGCCGGGCGTTGACCCCGCACCGACGGGCGACGCGGTGCCCCTCGAGCTGGAGCTGACCGCCAACCAGCAGGGCTACGACAGCCAGCTGCAGCGCTTCGTGGCCACCGGCAGCGTCATGGCCCGCCTCGCCGGTGGCCGGCTGCTGGCCGACCGGCTGGAGTTCGAGGCCAGCACCCGCACCCTCCTGGCCGTGGGCAATGTGCGCTTTCAGCGCGGCCAGCAGTACCTGCAGGGCAGCCGCCTCCGCTATGCCCTTCTGGAGGGAGTCGGGGAAATCGACGACGTCTATGGCGTCATCGATCTGGACAGCACCCAGGAGGACTTCGACCTCGAGCAGGCCGCCTCCACCCCCCTGCCGCCGCCCGAGCCGATCAGTTGCACGCCCTCCTATCCGGCCGTGCCCCAGTGGCAGCCCTACCCCTGGGCCGTCACCACCTGGGCCGGCCAGATGTATGCCGGTGAATTCGGCGACACCTTCACCTTCAGCGGCCGCTTCCGGCCCGAGTACCTGGGGGGGATCGGCCTGCAGCGCCGCCTGTTCCAGGCCGGGCCGCTGTCGCTGGAGTTCGATGCCAACCTGCTGGGCCACCGGGCCAGCGCCCAGCCGGGGGGCGGCTTCAACCAGGCCATCCCCTTCGCCGACACCCCCGCCCAGACCTTCGGGGAGTTCACCGGTGGCATCGGTCTGCGCCTGTGGCTGCGGCCCTGGCTCAACGTCTTCTTCGTCGAGGGCCTGAGCGTCCTCACCGCCAAGAGCAACTACGAGCAGACCTTCCGTCAGAACTCGGCACGCCTGCTCAATTATTTGGCCTTTGAGGTGGAGGCTCTGGTCACGCCCCGTTGGTCGGCGGTGGGTCGCATCCACCACCGCTCCGGGGCCTACGGCACCTTCAGCGGTGTCAGCGAAGGCAGCAACGCCTACCTGCTGGGGCTGCGTTACCGCTTCGGCACCGACAAAATCGCCAGCCAGCCGCTGCCGGTGCCGCCAGCCCAGGGTTGCCCGGGGGCCCCACCGCCGGCCAGCGAGCAACCCGATGGGCTGGCCCAGCAGCTCGAGCAGGTGACGATGGGCCCCGGCTGGACCGGCACCAGCGGCCAGCCGGTCCCGCCACCGCCCCAGGCCGCCCCCCCGGCCCAGGGCGGCGTGTGGCGCAACGCCCGGGAGCAGGAACGGCGGCGCCGCGAGGCCATCGCCAGGATTCCCCAGCGGGTCGAGAACGTGACCTTCGAGCGCAGCCTCAAGGCCGAGCGGCGCTTCGGCTTCCCGCGGGAGTTCACCACACCGGACACGGCCAACGATTTCGGCACCACCCGGCCCGAGCAGCTCAAGGACCAGACCACAACGGGCAACCAGGAACTGATCAAGGGCACCGTGAGCCGCTGGCGCATCCAGGCCCGGCGCCTGACATTCACCCCCAACACCCTCTCTGGCGACCGGGTGGGCTTCACCAACGACCCATTCACACCCGCCCAGTCGTGGATGGATTCGGAGAAGGTCGTCATCACCCTGCTACCGAATGGCGACACCCTGGTCAAGGCCCGCCGCAACACCTTGCGGCTGGAGGATCGCCTGCCGGTCCGGGTCGTGCGCGAGCGCCGCATTCAGAAGGAGGAAGAGGTGAGCAATCCCCTGGTGATCGGCAACGACCGCGAAGACCGGGACGGCTTCTTCCTCGGCTACAACATCCCGGTCAAGATCGGTGAGAACGGACTCCTCAACCTGCAGCCGCAGGTGATGATCCAGCGCCTTTACACCGGCAACACCGACGCCTACCCCCTGCCCGGCTCGCCGGCGGGCTCCACCAACATCGTGGAGCAGCCGGCCGCGGGCGGCGATTACTTCGGCCTCGACGCGCGTCTCACCGGGCCCCTGCTGGGCTTCAACGCGGATGCCCGCCTGAGCCTCTCCACCCTCAATCCCGACAACATCGCCAATGGCACCCGCAGCTTCGGCGACCTGTCCCGGGTGCTGAATGTGCCCCTGCTGGGCACCAGCACCTTCCGCCTTTTCGGGGCTTATCGCTTCCGCACCTGGAACGGCTCCCTGGGCGAGCAGGACGTCTACTCCGCCTACGGCGTTTCGCTTGAGCAGCAGGGAAGCCTGCCCAGCTGGGGCCAGCTGTCTCGCAGCTACTACTGGCGCATGGGAGTGGGCAACTTCCAGGCCGTCCAGACCAACAACATCGATCTGTTGCAGGTGTGGCGCGCCAATGGCATCGGCTCGATGAACTTCTCCTATCCGATCTGGACCGGCAAGCCCACGACCAGCCCACCGGTGATCTCCCTGGCCAATTCACCGGTGCCCATCGTTCCCGGCCTGCGCTTCAACGCCAACCTGCTCGGCGTGGCCGCCTATTTCAGTGACGGCACCAACCAGAACACGATCGGCCTCTCCGGTGGCCCCACCCTCA
>JBBQIH010000109.1:0-8100 GCA_038324725.1 Cyanobacteriota bacterium
GGCTCCAGTGGGGCCAGAAGGGCACGGCCTCCGGCCGCAACAGGGACTCGCCGCCGGCCACCAGCACCAGGGGCACGCCCCCGAGCAGCATGTGCCAGCCGGTGATGGCGACAGGGTCGCTGCGACGGGTGGCGTAGCGGCAGAGGACGGTGCCCAGGGCCATCGCCGCCGCCGCCGCCAGCATCCAAGCCTCGCCATGGCTCCAGGCCTGCCCCTGGAGGGCCGGAGGCCCCTGCAGCCACCAGTGGCGCAGCACGTCCCCCGGCAGTCCCAGGCAGAGGATGCCCAGCAGGCCGATCAACAGGCCCAGCCAGCCGACCGGATTGATCGCTTCTCCGAACAGGGTGCGGGCCAGCAGGGCCACCAGCAGGGGCTGGGAATCGATCAGCACCGAGCCGAGGCCGGCCCCGGTCTGGCCCAGCCCCCGGGCCAGCAGCCCCTGGAACAGGCTGCCGTCGACGGCGGCGAACAACAGCAGCCAGGGCCAATCCACAGGATCGATGCGCCAGGAGCGCCCCAGGAGGCGGGCCGCCAGCAGCAGCACCACCCCGGCGGGCAGTAGCCGCAGACTGGCCAGCATCGCCGGAGACGCCCCTACCAGCAACGGCTTCATCGCCGCCATCGCTGTGCCCCACAGGGCGAAGGGCAGGAGCATCAACACCCAGCGCAGGGTCCGGGGCATAGGGCGTGCGGCCTGGGTCGGAGGTGGAGGGGTGAACGGCGTGGCCGCGGGCCCATCAAGGGCTTCTTTTTAAGATCCAGCCACAACGCCTTTCCACAATGCCCTGGCCCTGGCGCCGCAAGTCCCGTCGAACAATGGCGCGCATCGCCATCGAAGGGCCGATCGCCGGGGGTACCCGCGTCCGGGTGCTGAAGGCCATCGAGCAGGTGCAGCAACGGGAGTGCCCCGCGCTGCTGCTGCGAATCGACAGCCCCGGCGGCACCGTGGGAGACAGTCAGGAGATTCACGCGGCCCTGCTGCGCCTGAGGGAGAAGGGCTGCCGGGTGGTGGCCAGCTTCGGCAACATCTCCGCTTCCGGCGGGGTCTACGTCGGGGTGGCAGCGGAGAAGATCGTCGCCAATCCCGGCACCATCACCGGTTCGATCGGTGTGATCCTGCGGGGCAATGATCTGTCCCGGCTGCTGAAACGGATCGGCATCCGCTTCGAAACCGTCAAGAGCGGCCTCTACAAGGACATCCTTTCGCCTGACCGCGCCCTCTCCGAAGCGGAACGCCAGCTGCTGCAGGAGCTGATCGACTCCAGCTACGGCCAGTTCGTCGCCGCGGTCGCCACGGGCCGAGGCCTGGAGGAGGCGGCGGTGCGCGCCTTCGCCGACGGCAGGGTGTTCAGTGGCGCCCAGGCCCTCCCCCTGGGCCTGGTGGACGTGCTCGGCGACGAGGAGAGTGCCCGGCGACTGGCGGCGGAGCTGGCCGGGCTGGATCCGGAGAAAACCCGCACCGTCAGCTTCGGCAAACCGCCCAGAAAGCTGCTCGGCCTGCTGCCGGGAGCCACACTTCTGCAGCAGCTGTCCCAGTCCCTGAGCCTGGAGCTGGCCTGGACTGGCCAGCCCCTCTGGCTCCATCGCCCCTGACGTCATGAAGCCTGGTCTCGAGCTGAGGGCCCTGCGGGGAGCCACCACCGCCAGCGCCAACAGCGGCGAAGCGATCGCAGAGGCCGTGGCCGAACTGATCGACGCGTTGCAGCAACGCAACGGCCTGGTGGGAGATCGGGTGCTTTCAGTGACGTTCTCCGTCACGGCCGACCTGGACGCCTGCTTCCCGGCCGCGATTGCCAGGCGCCGTACCGACTGGGGCCAGGTAGCCCTGCTGGACTGCCAGCAGATGGCGGTGGCCGGCGACCTGTCCCGCTGCATCCGACTCCTGGCCCACGCCTGGATGGAGACCAACCGGGACGTGGTGCATCCCTACCTGCGGGACGCCGCCCGGCTGCGGCCCGATCGGGCTGATCCGGCTCGCCCTCCGGCCCCAGCCAGCTCCCCCGCCGACCACTGAAGTCGCGCCAGGCGCACGGGCGTGCTGAGACTTTCACAATCACGTTTCTTCCCGCCATGCCTTTTTTCCCGCGCGAGCGGTCTCATGCCCTGGGCCTGATCGGCCGTCTGGGTACCACCGGCCTTGGAGCGCTGGCCGTGGCCAGCGCCGCCATCCTCTCCCCTGTCGCCGCTCCGCCTTCCCTCGCCCAGGGCACGCCCGGGCTGATGGAATTCCGCTGGGAGAACAACAGGGATTACCGCAAGCTTTATTTCTTCACTACCGACACCACCCGCATGCAGCGGGCGGAGTACTACCTGATGCTGCGGCCGAAGGACCGTAAGACCGCGATTCTGAAGTTGAGCATCAGCGTCCCCAGCCACTTCGACACCACGATCGATCCCAAGCAGGTCAAGCTCTGCAGAATGAGTGAAGGCGGGATGCTGAAGAGAACCCGCTGCCTGGAAACGATCCCCGCCACGATCGAAGTGTCGGCCAATGGCAAATCCATCGACATTTTTCCTGAAACCCCTGTCTCCGACAAGGACACCATTGGTGTCTACATGAACGTGTTCAACCCGTTCAACGCCGGCATGTATCAGTTCAACGCCCTGGCCCAGGCCCCCGGCGACATCCCTGTCTCGGGCTACCTGGGCAGCTGGCTGATCCAGATCGTCCCCAACAACACCAACTGATAGGGTGGCCCACTGAGCAAGCAGCAGCATGACGAAGCGCACACTGGAAGGAACAAGCCGCAAGCGCAAGCGGGTCTCAGGGTTCCGGGTGCGGATGCGCACCCACACGGGTCGTCGCGTCATCCGCACCCGCCGTCGCCGGGGTCGGGCCCGCCTGGCGGTCTGAGGCCGGCCGGGAGGGGCCGTGGCCCTGCCGCAGCAGCACCGGCTCAGGGGCCGACGGGTTTTTGATCGCCTCTACCGACAGGGTCGCCGTTTCCAGGGTCCGGCCCTGCTTCTGCGCACCCTTGCCGCGGACCAGTCCCTGCTTCCACCCGGCACCCCTCCACATCCCAGCCCCTGGCGCTGCGGCATCGTTGTCAGCAGCAAGGTCAGCAAGCTGGCGGTACGCCGCAACCGCCTGCGGCGCCTGTTCCACGACCAGTTGCTGCGCCACCCACCGACGCCAGCCGCCCCCCTCTGGCTGCTGATCACGCTCAAGCCCGGCTGCCTCGAGCGCAGTGAGGATCAGCTCCTGGGAGAATGCACCCATCTGCTGCGCCAGGCAGGATTGCTCCTTGACCCCGGAGGACAGAGTGGAGAACAAACTTGAGATCAATGAATCGGTCTTCTACGAGGGGGGACCTGCCAAGGGCGACCTGGTCATCAACCTGCTGTTTGGCCTCACCCTGATCGGCATTCCCTTCGCCGTGGGGGCCATCGTGCGGGCCCTGTGGCTGCGGTTCCGCATCACCAGCCGACGCATCAGCGTCAGCGGCGGTTGGCTCGGCCGCGATCGCACCCAGGTGGTTTACAGCCAGATCCGCGAGGTGCGCTCCGTCCCACGGGGCTTCGGCGCCTGGGGCGACATGGTGCTGGTGCTCAACGACGGCGCCAAGCTCGAAATGCGGGCGGTGCCCCGCTTCCGCGAACTCGAGACCTACATCGAGGAGCGCCGCGACAGCCGCAGCAAAGCAAGCCCCCGGTCGCCCGGTGCCACCGGTCCTGCCGGCTTCGCCCCCCCGGCCCGTGAAAGCGCCTGACCACCTGACCCCCACCTGGTCTCCCCGGTCGGGCACACTGGCAGCCGAGATTCCCAACCCCAGCGCACCCTTGCCGTGATCGGCTACATCTCCGACAACCTGCTGCTTCCGATCCTTGATTTCTTCTACGGATTGGTCCCCAGCTATGGGCTCGCGATCGTGGCCCTCACCGTGGTCATCCGCCTGGCCCTGTTCCCGCTGAGCGCCGGCTCGATCCGCAGCGCCCGGCGCATGCGCATCGCCCAGCCGGTGATGCAGCAGCGCCAGGCGGAGATCAAGGCCAAGTACGCCAACAATCCCCAGAAGCAGCAGGAAGAACTGGGCGGCCTGATGAAGGAGTTCGGCAGCCCCCTGTCGGGCTGTCTGCCCCTGCTGGTGCAGATGCCGATCCTGTTCGCCCTGTTCGCGACCCTGCGGGGATCCCCCTTCGCCGATGTCCCCTACCCGATCAACCTCAAGGTGCTCCCGACCGAGGAGATCGCGGCGGTGGAGACCAAACCCTTCAACAGCGCCAGCCACTCCATCTTCATCAGCGAAACCGAGCACGTGCCCGTGATCGCCAGCCTCGAGGGCGGCACCAAGCTCGGCGTCGGTGACAGCACCAAGGTGGAACTGCACGGCAAGGACGGCACCAGCTTTGCCTCCCTGCTGGGCACCGTGGAGCACGGCGACAGCTTCACCCCCAGCTGGGTGGTGACCAAGGGCGAGGGTGTGGTGCAGGTGGATGACCAGGGCGCGATCACGGCCCTGACAACCGGCGACGCCACCGTGGAGGCCCGCATCCCCGGCCTGGCGGCCCGCAGCGGCTTCCTGTTCATCAAGGCCCTGGGCCAGGTGGGCTTCTACACCGATGGGGCGATCAACTGGGACATCGCCATCCTGGTGGGAGCCTTCGGTGCCTCCCTGTTCGCGTCCCAGCTGCTCTCAGGCATGGGCATGCCCGCCAATCCCCAGCAGGCCACCGCCAACAAGATCACGCCGGTGATGATCACGGCGATGTTCCTGTTCTTCCCGCTCCCCGCCGGGGTGCTGCTCTACATGGTGGTGGCCAACGTGTTCCAGGGGGTCCAGACCTTCCTGCTCACCCGTGAGGCCCTGCCCGACAATCTGCAGGCGATCCTCGACAAGCAACTCGCCCAGCAGCCGGCCACGGCCACGGCCGGTGCTGGGGGCGGCCGCTTGCCCTTCGAGCCCAAGGCCAAGAAATGATTCCCCGGCTGCAGCCGCTGCCCCTTCAGGAGTTGCGGCTGCTCAGCGACGGTCGCACCTGGCCGGTCGACCAGTCCATCACGGGGTTGGCCAGCCTCACCCCCGTGCACGGCCAGATGCGGGCGGTTCATCACGGCACGGTGCTCGAGGTGGAGGGCGCGGCCGAAACGATCATCACCCTCTGCTGCGACCGTTGCCTGCAGGCCTATCACCACGTCCTGGCGGCCAAAGCCCGCGAGCTTTTGGAGATCGGCGTGGCGGGACCCCAGGAGGAAGAGGTGGTGTTCGCGGCCGAGGATCCGGTGGAGTGCCTTGATCCCGGCAGCAACTTCGATCCGGAGCGCTGGCTGTTCGAACAGCTCACGCTGCAGTTGCCCCTGGTGAACCGCTGCGGTGCCGACTGTCCCGGCCCGCCGCTCTCCCAGGGCGACACCAACGGGGACGGAGCCGGTGATCCCCGCTGGGCGGCTCTCCGCTCCCTGCGCTGAGCCATGGCCCACGACCTGGCCGATCAGCTGGATCTTCTGATCCGCTCCCGCACGCCGATCCTGTGGATCCGCAGCCTGGAGGAGGAGCGGGTGGAGGGGCTGCTGGAGCGGGCCGCCGAGCGCCTTGGGGGCCGCACCCTGCTGCGCTGGGACTTCATCGGCGGGATGGCCGGGGCCCCCAACCTGCAGGGCCAGGCCGTGCGTCAGCCGATGGCGGCCCTCAACGGCCTGGACGGGCTCCCCGCCGAGCAGGGGGCGATCCTGCTGCTGAAGGACTTCCATCGCTACGCCGATGATCCCGGCGTCTGCCGGCGGCTGCGCAACCTGGCCGTGAGCCTGCGGCAGGTGCCCCACACCCTGGTGATCAGCGCCCCTGAGTGGCAGATGCCGCGGGAGCTGGAAGACAGCGTCACCCTGCTGGAGCTGCCCCTGCCCGAGGCCCGCGAGATCGGCCGGTTGCTGCGGGCCATCGCCGAGGCCAGCGGCCAGCCCCTGACGCCCACTGTCCTTGAGCAACTCACGGCCGCCTGCCACGGGCTGAGCGAACAGCGGGTGCGCCAGCTGGCCGCCCGGGCACTGGCCCAGCGGGGCCAGCTGGGAATTGAGGACCTGAGCGAGGTGCTGGAGGAGAAGCGCCAGGCCATCGCCCGCAGCGAGCTGCTGGAGTACTGCCCCACCGAAGCCACCCCCGCCGACATCGGCGGCCTGGACACCCTCAAACACTGGCTGGAGCAACGCCACCGGGCCTTCAGCGAGGAGGCCCAGCGCTACGGCCTGCCCCTGCCCCGGGGGGTGCTGCTGATCGGTCCCCAGGGCACGGGTAAATCGCTCACCGCCAAGGCGATCGCCCACAGCTGGGCCATGCCGTTGCTGCGTCTCGATGTGGGGCGCCTGTTCGCGGGCCTGGTGGGAGCCAGCGAAGCGCGCACCCGGGAGATGATCCAGCGGGCCGAGGCGATGGCCCCCTGCGTGCTGTGGATCGATGAGATCGACAAGGGCTTCGGCGGCGGCGGCGACGGCCGCAGCGACGGCGGCACCAGCCAACGGGTGCTGGCCAGCCTGCTCACCTGGATGGCGGAGAAGAGCAGTGCCGTGTTCGTGGTGGCCACCGCCAATGCGGTGGAGCGCCTGCCGGCGGAACTGCTGCGCAAGGGCCGCTTCGACGAGATCTTCCTGCTGGAACTGCCCGATGCCGAAGAGCGCCGGGCCATCCTGGATCTGCAGCTGCGGCGGCGGCGGCCGGCCCACACGATTCCGCTGGAGGTGCTGGTGGACCGCACCGCCGACTTCTCGGGCGCCGAGCTGGAGCAGACCGTGATCGAGGCCATGCACCTGGCTTTCGGCGAGGGCCGCGAACTCGGGGAGGCCGATCTGATCGCTGCCGCCAGCCAGGTGGTGCCCCTCTCGCGCACGGCCAGGGAGCAACTGGAGGCCCTGCGCAGCTGGGCCAGCAGCGGCCGGGCCCGTCCGGCCTCTGGGGCCGGGCAGCCTTTCTGAGGCGAATCGGTACGAAAGTGGAAGACTTTCGATGCAGCAACCTGCAGGAATTCTTCAGATTCCGCTGGGCGATGTAACGGGTTCATGAAGAACAACCACGCCTGGTAACAGCTTGGTTGAGGTGACGGAGACAAACGATTCATCGCCCGTAGCGTCATGCGAACACCCCTGCCGAAGCCGCCGTGACCCCGAGCCCCAGCCCCCGCACCGGCAGCGAACTCACCTCCCAGCTCGCCGTGGCCAGCCTCGGGGCCGGTGTGATCACCACCCTGGCGGTGGCCCAGGGGCAGAGCCCGATCACGGCCCTCGGCATCACCCTGTTCTCGGCCGTGGCAGCCGTGGTGGTGGGTCAGGTGATCTCCAGCAACTGACAGACGTCAGCGAAGCCAGGGCGGCCTCCACCAACCCCGACAGGGAAGCGTCGCCTTGCATGGATGCTGGATATCTGGAAGCTGGATATCTGGAGAAGAAGCAAGCTGTTCAAGACCTGACGTGAACGCCTGACGGGAGAAGAGACTCCCGTCCTGAGCAGTCAACGCGCCCTGAAACATGTGACGCCGAACGATTGCCGTGATCGCCAACGCGAGTCTCGGGTGATCTGGGCATTTCCCAGCGCGACGGCTCCACTGCCATGCTTCATCAGCGTCACCGCCACCGCCCTTGCCAGCCAAGCCCCCCATTCCCCTGCGGGAGCTGATGCCCGCCCTGGCCAACAAGACCTACTTCAACTACGGCGGCCAGGGGCCCCTGCCCACCCCTTCACTGGCCGCGATCAACGAAGCCTTCGCCACCATCCAGCAGCTGGGCCCCTTCAGCGACGACGTGTGGCCCTATGTGGACCGCACCGTCTCAGGGCTGCGGCAGCGGCTGGCGACCTGGTTCGGCGTGGCGCCGGCGCGGGTGGCCTTCACCGAGAACGTCACCTCGGGGTGCGTGCTGCCCCTCTGGGGCCTGCCCTGGCAGGCGGGCGACGAACTTTTGGTGAGCGATGCCGAGCACTACGGGGTGGTGGCCGCCCTCGAGGAGCTGGCGCGGCGCCACGACCTGCGGATCACCTCCCTGGCTGTGGCCGATCTGACCGGTGGGGCCGTGGCCACAGCCGCGGCGGTGAGCCGGCGACTGGAGGCGGCCCTCAGCCCCCGCACCCGCCTGGTGGTGCTTTCCCATCTGCTCTGGAACACCGGCCAAACGATGCC
>JBBQIH010000110.1:0-8088 GCA_038324725.1 Cyanobacteriota bacterium
TGGCAGCCGACAAAAGTGTTCATGCGGGGCGGAGGCCAGGTTGGTCACGCCGATGCTGACAGCCAGGGGCATCCCCTGAGCAGCGATCATGCGACCGCTGACGGAGGCCGCCCCATAGGCCAGTACCCCCACCAGAGCCCAGGCGAGGCCCGCCACCTGATCCATCCGGCCGGTCGCCATCGCCGCGGCGGTGGCCGGCACCAGCAGACCGGCAGCAATCAGCACCAGGCTGATCCAGAAGCTCCGCGGCAAAGCCTCGCCCAGCACCTGACGCGCCAGCAGCGCCGAGACGGGCAACACCAGGCCGAACAGCAGGGTCTGACTGATGACCGACAGCGACTCCAGGGCGAGGTAGTAGGCCACCGGGCCCAGGAACAGCCCCAGAAAGGCATCCACGGCCAGCAGGCATCGATCGTGGTCGCTCAGACGGGCCACATCCGCCCGCAGGCTGCGCCGTCCCGGCAACAGGGCCGCAAGCCCCACAGCGAACTGGGCAAAAAAGAACAGGTTGCAGAAGCTGATCGGATTCATTCCCCGCACCGGATGCTGCACCCCGAATTCCTGCAGTCCCTTGAGCACGGTGGCATCTACCCCCCGCAGCAGCACATACAGCAACAGCGGCAGGGAAGCCCTGCCCCCCCACGGCGACGGGCCCAATCCGATCCGCAACTTCATTGGTAAGGCATGGGGGGGAAAAGATGGGGTGCCCAGTCCTGGCCGCCGCTTCCATGTTGCTCCTCCTCCGCCACTGTGGAAGATGACTTGGCCAGAAGATCAGGAGAGCGCGTGATCAGGCCGAAGCCGACACACCAGCCGGGGGCGCCGCGTCCGCAGGAGCTTCTCGAACGGTCGCTGGCGGGGCTGGCCGCCGGCACGATCGTGAGCTTTTCCGCCCTCTCGATTCTGCTGGGCACCTCCGGCCCGAAAGGGGTGGCCGGAAGGGCCTTCGGCCCCTACGGCACCCTCGCAGGGGCCGGCCTTGGTGCCATCGCCGCCCTGGTGCTGCCCCGGCGAGTGGGGACAGAATCACCGACGCCGATCGACCTGGCCACCCGTGGCGCGGATGCCGCTGGCTGGTCGGGCTGGCGCCCCTTCAAGGTGGCCCGCAGGGTGAAAGAAAGCGACGACATCACCTCCTTCCATCTGGAGCCGGTCGACGGCGGGCCCCTGCCCGGCTTCCTGGCCGGCCAGTTTCTGACCATCCGCCTGGAGATCCCGGAGATCGCCGGCCCGGTGATCCGGACCTACTCACTCTCCGACTCCTCCCCTGGCCCATCCGCCGCCGATCCCCACTACCGGCTGTCGATCAAACGGGAGCCCGCACCGCAGGGCCAGGACGTTCCCCCAGGGGTGGCCTCCAACTTCCTGCATGACCACATGCCGGAGGGCTCGATCCTCCTGGCCAGGCCGCCCAGCGGTTCCTTCATCCTCGATCTGAACCACTCCAGGCCGGTGGTCCTGATCAGCAACGGGGTCGGGATCACACCCATGATCGCCATGCTGAAGGTTGCCGCTCGGCAGGAACCGGAGCGGCCGGTCTGGTTCCTCCATGGCGCCAGGGATGGTCGCTTCCATGCCTTTCGTGAGGAGGTGATGAACACGGTCCGGGACAGGCGGAATCTCACGGTTCACTACGCCTACAGCCGTCCCCGCCCCGAAGACGCGGGCCGCTACCAGAGCGAGGGCTATGTGGAGGCGGGCCTGATCCGATCCCTGGTGCGGGGCGACGCGGAGTACTTTCTCTGTGGTTCCCCCCCCTTCCTGGAGGCGATCCGCGCCGGATTGAAAGAGGCGGGCGTACCGGAGCACCGTGTTCAGTTCGAGATGTTCACCAGGGCGTCCCGATCAGGGCCCTCGCCAACATTGGACGCCGCACCAGAGGCGGCTCAGGCCCCGCTGCCGGCAGCCGTGACCTTCGCCCGCTCGCAGCGAACCGCCGAGTGGAACGGCAGCCACGAGTCCTTGCTGGCGTTTGCCGAAGCCCAGGGCCTGAATCCCGATTTCAGCTGTCGCGCCGGCCTGTGCGGCACCTGCACCTGCCGGCTGCTCGAGGGTGAGATCAGCTATTTGGTGCCTCCGACGGCGGCCGTCGCGCCAGGATCGGTGCTGGTCTGCATCGCGCGGCCGAAAACCGCCAGGCTCAGCCTCGACCTTTAGCGCCGAGCCGAACCCGCAGTCCACCACCGGCCGATTCCAGAAGCGAGACAGGCCCATGCGCCAGCCAAGCATCGAGCGCCAAAGGCTGAAGCAGGCCGGCTGGAAACGCTGGGGGCCCTACCTGTCGGAACGTCAGTGGGGAACCGTACGGGAGGACTACAGCGCTGACGGTTCGGCTTGGGAGCATTTCTCCCATGATCAGGCGCGATCGAGGGCCTATCGATGGGGGGAAGACGGAATCGCGGGACTTTGCGACGATCAACAACAGCTCTGTTTCGGCCTTGCCCTATGGAATGGGAAGGATCCGATCCTCAAGGAAAGGATGTTCGGGCTGACGGGCAACGAAGGCAATCACGGCGAAGACGTGAAGGAGTACTACTTCTACCTGGATTGCACGCCAACGCATTCCTACATGAAGATCCTCTACAAGTACCCCCAGGCCGCCTATCCCTACGCATGGCTGGTGTCCGAAAATCGACAACGGGGCCGCGAAGAGCCTGAGTTCGAGCTACTGGATACAGGCATTTTCGATGGAGATCACTATTTCGATGTCACGGTGGAATACGCCAAGTTCTCACCCGAAGACATCGCCATTCAGATCTCGGTCGTCAACCGCGGCCCCAGGGCCGCCACCCTGGATCTCCTGCCCACCCTCTGGTTCCGCAACACCTGGTCCTGGACAACCGATGCCCTCAGGCCGAGCCTGGAGGCCAGGTCCGATCAAGTCATCGAAGCCCTTCATCCAAACCTGGGAAAGCGGTGGTTGTATAGCCGCAATGCCGATCAACTTCTGTTTACCAACAACGACACCAACAGCCAGCGCCTCTATGGAACTGACAATCCAACGCCCTATGTCAAGGATGCCTTCCACCGCTATCTGATCCATGGCGAACGGACCGCCATCAACCCGGAGCGGCAAGGAACCAAGGCCGGCGCCCTTCATCATCTGGAGATGGCGGCCCAGGCCACCCATCGTCTGCAGCTACGGCTGTGTGATCAGGGCGACCTCTGCGAACCTTTCGACGATCGGTTCGAGACGATCCTGGCGCAACGGCATCAGGAAGCAGATGCCTTCTACCGGGAGCTCACGCCGGACACCATCTCCGACGACATGCGGCAGGTGCAGCGACAGGCCTTTGCTGGAATGCTGTGGAGCAAACAGTACTTTCACTACGATGTCACCACCTGGCTGCGGGGGGATCCGGGTCGGCCAGGCCCTCCGCCGCAACGGAAGCAGGGTCGCAATGCGGCCTGGATCCATCTCGACAATGCCGATGTGCTGTCGATGCCGGATGCCTGGGAATACCCATGGTTTGCTGCTTGGGATCTGGCATTTCATGCCATTCCCCTGGCCTACGTGGATGGGGACTTCGCGAAGAATCAGCTCGACCTGATGACCCGCGAGTGGTACATGCACCCCAATGGGCAGATTCCGGCCTACGAATGGAACTTCAGCGATGTCAATCCTCCGGTGCATGCATGGGCGGCCTGGCAGGTGTACAACATCGACAAACGGATCTCAGGCCAGGCTGACCGGGCTTTCCTGGAGCGGGTGTTTCAAAAGCTGCTGATGAACTTCACCTGGTGGGTGAATCGTAAAGATACCCGTGGCAAGAATATCTTTGAAGGCGGCTTTCTTGGGCTCGACAACATCGGCGTCTTCGATCGCAGCGCACCCTTGCCCACAGGTGGGTTCATCGAGCAGTCCGATGGCACCAGCTGGATGGCCATGTACTGCCTCAACATGCTGACCATCTCACTGGAGCTTGCCCTCGAGAATTCAGTTTACGAAGACATGGCTACAAAATTCTTTGAGCATTTTTTATATATAGCCAGCGCCATGAATCACATGGGCAACGACACAAGCCTATGGGACGACGAAGACAACTTCTACTATGACGTACTCCACCTTCCCGATGGGGAAAGAATCAGGCTGAAAGTCCGCTCGATGGTGGGGATCATTCCCCTCTTCGCCGTGATGACACTGGATGCGGAGACCATGGCGAAACTGCCGGGCTTCCTCGAGCGGGTTGAGTGGTTCATCGATCATCGGCCCGACCTGCGTCAGAACGTCGCCTGCATGCGGACACCGGGAAAACAGAAGTTTCGCCTGCTATCGGTCGTCTGGCAGGAGCGCCTCGCCGGGATCCTGTGCAAGCTGCTCGATGAGGCTGAATTCCTGGGAGATCATGGCATCCGCGCCCTGTCCCGTCACCACCTGGCCCACCCCTACGTCCTGCAGCTGGGCGGTGATCAGTATCGTGTCGATTACGATCCCGCCGAATCCAGCTCAGGGTTGTTTGGTGGTAACTCGAACTGGCGAGGTCCGGTCTGGTTCCCGGTCAATGTGCTGCTGATCGAGTCGTTGAAAGGGTTTCATAAGTACTTCGGGAGCACGTTCAGCATCGAATGCCCCACGGGATCCGGCCACCATCTGACTCTCAGCGACGTGGCCGATGAACTGACGCAACGGCTGATCAGCACGTTCCTGCGCGACGGCCAGGGCAGGCGGCCCGTCCATGGCGATCAGCAGCGCTTCCAGAACGATCCCCACTGGCGCGACCATCTGCTGTTCCACGAATACTTCCATGGCGACGACGGCTCAGGCCTCGGGGCGAGCCATCAGACGGGATGGACCGGTCTGGTGGCCAGCCTGATCCAGCAGCAGGCGGAGTGCACCTGAGTCAGAGGCTGCTGGTGAGCACCGTCCTGCCTGTGGGACTGGCCCCCACCTGATCGTTTTCCACCGTCACGCTCACGCTGGTGGCCAGACTGGTGGGCATCGTGGGGATCAGCATCGCCACATGGCCCTGTCCCGTGGGCACGAAGGCAATGCAGCCCACTTTCTGGCCATCCACGTTGGCCCAGAGCCGATAGACATGGCGCGGGGGAGGCGGCGGCAGATCATTGAGCATCAGCACGTTGTGGGTGGGGTTGCCGGTCACCATGACTTCCCCGGAAGCGGGGAGGGAGGGATCCACGGGCTCCAGCGCCATCCGGCGGGGCTCCTGAGCCACGGGGGCTGGGGCCAGCAGCTGGCCCTGAATCCGCACCAGCTGCTGGCGGGTCTGCCGCAGTTCGTGGCCCAGGACCAGCAGGGCCACGCCCACCATCGCCGGCCCCAGCCAGCCCGGAAGGATCGCAGCCCGCCGGGGTGGCGCCGGCCGTGGCGCCCCCTGCCGATCGACCAGCCGCCGGCGCAGTCGCTGGGGGGGCGCGGCGGTCTGCGGCAAGGCCAGGGGCAGCAGTTCGAGCGTGGTGCGGAACTCGTTCAGGCGCTGACCGAGCTGCGGTTGCTCGCGCAGCAAGGTGGCAAGTTGATGCCGTTCCGCCTCATCCAGATCACCCAGGGCGTGGCCCGCCAACAGGGCGTCGAAGCTGTCATCGGGGGGGACATCGTCGGGCATCACGGCTGCCTCTGGAACACGATCGGCTGCTGGGGGAAGCCTTGCCAGCGTTGGCGTGCGGCACCCTGGCCGATCACCGACCGATGGGGCGGTTGCCGCAGCTGATTTCTAATCGTAAAGCTTGCCGGCCTGCGGCAGGTTGGCATCGGCATCGGTTCACTCCCCAGAAGCCCTCAATCAGGGTGTTGACGCTGGTACTACCGGCGATGGGGGCGATCGGATCTGCCGGCCGGATTCCGGGAGAGCCTGGGGCGACAGCCCTACTGTTTGCTGGCCTGGCATCGGCTCCCCGTGCGCCTGCCCACCCTCCTGCGTGCGCTTTCGCGACCCCCGCAACGGGCCCTGGGCCATCAACGCAGCCCCTGGACCAGCCTCTGGCGCCAGCCGGTCTCGATGGCGATGCGCCTGCCCTGGCCGGTGTTCTTCCTGGCCATGACCCTGATCTATCTGGCGGAGGTGCTGATCTTCGCTCTGGCCTTTCAGCTGGATTCCCTCCATCTGGAGGCCGACGGGGCGATGGGTGTGCCGGCCAGCGGCATCTTCGCCCTGCAGAACCTGTTCAGCGCCAGCTTCCAGTCCGCAAGGGTCAACTCTCTCTATACCTTGGGCCTGGCGGCGGGCCAGCGGATCGTCGGCATCCTGACCACGGCCATGGTCACCGGCCTTTTCTTCCTGCGCTTCACCCAGGTGGATTCGCCGCTGCGCTTCAGTCGTCAGCTGTGCCTGAGCTCCTGGCCCGGTGGCCATCTGAGCTGCCGCTTCGTCACGGCAGACCCCAGTTACTGGTTGAAGGTGTCCTACGCGATGTTCCTGTTCCTGGATGAGGAAATCGAGCCGGGGCTGTGGCAACGGCGTGTGCACCCGTTGTCGCTGCTGAACGCCGCCACACCTCAACTGCATCTGACGGCCGTGCTGAGCCACCCGCTGACCCCGGAGAGTCCCCTGGTGCAGCTCGGGCTCGAGGCCATCGCCAGGGCCAGCGGGGCCCTGATGGTGCTGGTGGAGGGCTCCGACGAGGTGACGGGATCCTCGCTGCTGCAGGTCCATCACTACCGGATGGAGGACATAAGCGAAGGGCGGAAGTTCGCGGATCTGGTCTCCATGGACAGCAGCGGCCAGCGCCTGGTTGACTCCGATTCCCTCAATCGAACCCTGCCGATCGGGTAAGGAAACCTCAGATCCAATCCGATCCTGCTCATCGCCGGTATCTGCAGATGAGCGGGGGCCCTGCGGCGTCGCTGCCTGGCCTCTTCCTCCCCAATCTCGCCGAATCCACGATGTCCCGCTCTTCCAGCGCCCTCCTCCGCACGGGCGCCCTCACCATGGTCGCCGCCGCCGCGCTCTCCGGTGTTGCCCTCCACGCCGCACCGATCCAAGGCCCATGGCTTGCCCAGTCTTCGCCCGCGATGAGCGGACCATCCAAGGGGATGGGAATGGGGATGGCCATGGCCAAGGGCAGCTTCCGCAAGGCCGAGGCTCCCGTGACCGGTGGTTTCACGATCAGCGAGGAAGGCGGCAAGAAAGTGCTCACCCTCAGCAGCGACTTCAAGACCAATGACATGGCCCCGGATCTCAAGGTCATCTTCAGTCCCTCGGCTACGCCCCTGGCCATGACCAAGGCCCCCGGGTTCCCCCTCAAGCCCGGCAGCTACACGGTGCTGGCGAAGCTGAAATCCAGCAAAGGTGCCCAGAGCTACGTGATTCCCGCCTCGATCGATCTGAAGGCACAGAAATCGGTGCTGATCTGGTGCCAGAAGTTCAACGCCACGATGGCCTGGTCTCCCCTGAAGCCCTGAACACCGATGAACACCGTCGACTGGCTCTGGCTGCTCCACCCCGCCCTGGCGGTGGTGCTCGTGTACCCCCTGCTGGGTATGGTGCTGCGCCTGGCGCGGCAGACCCGTGACCGCCGCCTCACCCAGGCCAAGCTCCCCCCCACCGTGGGTCGGGATCATGCCGATCTGGGGCAATGGCTGGCCACGGCTGTTGTGGCGATCGTGCTGATCGCTGAAGTGGTGGTGATCGCCACGAAGCATCCCCTCGGCGCCTTTCAGGGGGGGCTGCCGAGGCTGGGGATGCTGCTGCTGGTGCTGGCCGGTTCGGTGGTGGCGCTGGCCACGCTGTGGCGCGTGAAGCAGCCCGTCTATCGGGCCAGTTTCGCTCTGCTGTGCTGGGCCGGTGCGATCGGCCTGGGCCTGCAGCCCGAGGTGTTCCGCCGCAGCGACAACCCTCTGGATCCGGTGTTCTGGCAGTCGCACTTCTGGGGTGGCATCGGGCTGGTCGGCCTGATGCTGTTCTCGGTGGCCTGCCGGCCCGAAATCCACCGGCACCTGCGCTGGCGGCGGCTGCACATCAGCGCCAACGCCCTGGCTGCACTCGTGTTTCTCGCCCAGGGACTCACCGGCCCCCGGGATCTGCTCGAGATTCCGCTGAGCTGGCAGAAGCCCACCGTCTACGCCTGCGACTACCAGGCGATGCGTTGCCCTGCTCCAGCGCCTGCGGCACCGGCACCGGCACCGGCCCC
>JBBQIH010000111.1:0-8077 GCA_038324725.1 Cyanobacteriota bacterium
ATCCTGTTCTCCCTACGCACCGGCAGTGACCGCATCGCCGACTACGCCGGCCTTTATCAGAAAGATCCACTGATCACCCTGGGGCTGAGTCTGTGCCTGCTCTCCCTCGGCGGCATTCCCCCGATGCTGGGCTTCTTCGGCAAGATTTACCTCTTCTTCGCCGGCTGGGCCGACCACCAATACCTCCTGGTGGTGGTGGGTCTGGTCACCTCCGTGGTGTCGATCTACTACTACATCTCGGTGATCAAGATGATGGTAGTGAAAGAGCCGCAAGAGGCCTCCGATGTGGTCAAGGGCTACCCCGCCATCACCTGGAATGTGGCCGGCATGCAGCCCCTGCGGGCCGCCCTGGTGGGCTGCGTGGTGATCACCGCCGTGGGTGGCGTCCTGTCCAGCCCGCTGTTCGACTGGGCCAGCTCCACCGTGGCCGGCACCCCGATCCTGCAGCAGGCCATCGCCGCGGCGGCCATCGCCCCGCTGGGCTGATTTCCTAGCCTTTCGGCCATGGATCTCCCCAAGCCCCCGGTGGCCGAGCTGGCCCACGTCTCGAAGGTTTACGGCAGTGGCGACACAGAGGTTCGTGCCCTCGACGACCTTTCGCTGACTGTGCAGCAGGGCGATTACCTGGCGGTGATGGGGGCCAGCGGATCCGGCAAGAGCACGGCGATGAACATCCTCGGCTGCCTGGACCGGCCCAGTTCCGGCAGCTACCGGCTGAACGGCACCGATGTCGACAGCCTCGACGACGATGCGCTGGCCGACCTGCGCAACCAGCAGCTGGGTTTCGTGTTCCAGCAGTTCCATCTGCTGCCCCAGCTGAGTGCCATCGACAACGTGATGCTGCCGATGATCTATGCCCGCATCCCCAAGGAGGAGCGGCGCCGGCGGGCCCTGGCGGCCCTTGATCGTGTCGGCCTTTCCAACCGGCTGGAGAACAAGCCCAACCAGCTCTCCGGCGGCCAGCAGCAGCGGGTGGCTTTGGCCCGGGCGATCATCAACGATCCGGCCATGCTGCTGGCCGACGAGCCCACCGGAGCCCTCGACTCCCACACCACCGAGGAGGTGCTCAGCCTGTTCGGTGATCTCAATGCCCAAGGGATCACGATCCTGATCGTCACCCACGAAAACGAGGTGGGCGCCAGGGCCGATCGGGTCGTGCACTTCCGCGACGGACGCATCAGCGCCTGACCCGCACCCCCGAGACTCAGCCAGGTGAGGGCAAGGGGGAACGGGGCCGCTCCAGGGTGGCGATGAGCTGGCCCATCAGCAGGGCCACTGCATCGGTGGAACCACGGCCATCCGGACCGGCCATGCCGGCGAACAGGCTGCCGCCCGGGTCGAAATCGCCGGGATTGGTGGCGACCCAACCGCCATCCTGCGGCAGGCGCAGCTCGAAATGAAGGTGGGGGCCGGTGCTCAGGCCCGTGCTGCCGACACGGCCGATGACTTCGCCCTGACGCACCATCTCCCCGTCCTTGACATAGAGCTCGGAGAGGTGGCCATAGAGGGTGCGGCGACGGGGGCGGTCGTGCTCCAGCTCCACCGCCAGGCCGTACCCACCTGCCAGACCGCTGCTGACGACGCGTCCGGAGAGGGCCGCCACCACCGGCGTGCCCTCAGGGGCCGCCAGATCGCGTCCCGCATGCATCAGCCAGCTGCCGATGATCGGATGCAGGCGCCAGCCGAAGTCGCTCGTGGTGACGGCTGAGCCGATCAGGGGGAAGAGCAGGCGCAGGTTGCCGTTGCCACCGATCGGGGCGGGCCGGGGGGTGACGCGAAACACGTCGGTGAGCCGGAAGCTGCCGCCGGCTCCGGTGAGCAGGGCGCTGACGGGAACGGTGATCGGCGGCAGGGGGGAGGCCTCAAGGCCGAAACCGCCGAAGCCGATGCCGCGCCCCCCGGCCGCCAGATCCCCCTCGCCCAGTCCGTCCGCGAGGCCATCCTTGCGGCCGCGGCCGATGATTATCACACCGGTATTGCATTCCTGTACTGAGAGGGCCCCGGCACGGCAGGCCTGGCTGCGGGAGGCCGCCTGCTGGGGCGAGAGCAGGGAGCCGCGCACCCGCACCCGCTCGCCAGGGGTCACCACCCCTTCCCGTACCAGGGCCTCGAGGGAGGCATCAAAGCGGCGGACCGGTTCGGGACGGCGCTCGGCCGTTCCGGGACGCAGCATCGCCGGAGGGGCCTCACCGCTGACCGGTGGCGGAGGCGCCAGGGGTTGCACAGGCGCCTGAAACTCAGGGCGCGTGACGGGCGCAGAGAGCCTCACCGAAGGGCGCAGCACCGGCGTCGTGGCCGGCGTTTCCGTCACCTCCACGCTGGGAACAGCCTGGGCCAGCACCAGGGGCATCGCCAGCCACGAGGCGGTGGCCCCGGCCGTGAGGGCCGTCAGAACGGTGAGGGGCTTGGGGGCCATGTCAGGGGAAGGCGAAACACACTGTAAGGGGGGGTCTCAACCGGCGCCGAACGTGCGTTGCAGCACCTTCTCCCGTGGGCCATGAACCAGCCGCAGACCGCCATCGGCCATCAGCCCGATGGGACGCCAGTCGTCACCGTCGTGATGGATGGGCCCAGCGGGCAGCAGCAGACGCCGCTCCGCCTGCCGGCGCACCTCCTCAGGCTCCCCGGCCCAGGCCATGGCCCACTCCAGGGCCGCCAGCACCTCCCCGCACCAGAGCAACGGATCGGCGCGCCGGGGGCCCAGCAACGTCGCCACGGCCACCGCACCGGCTGGCACCCGGTTGGCGGCATTGAGCCCGACACCCACGCGGGCCCAGCGGCAGGCGCCCCCCCGCAGCCGCAGCCGGGGCAGCAGGCCCGCCAGCTTCAGCGGTATGGCCCCATCGGCAGCAACCAACAGCAGATCGTTGGGCCATTTGAGCCGCACCGCCAGCCCCCGGGCCTCCAACCGCAGGCACAGCCCGACCGCCGCCGCCAGGCCTGGAGAGGCGGCCAGCTCGGCAGCGGCGGGCCAGGGCAGGGCCGCACTCAGCCAGACCCCCCCGCTCGGGGAGCACCAGGGGCGGCCCTGCTGGCCGCGGCCGAAGCGTTGGCGGCGGGCGATCACGGCCCGGGGGGCCCGCAGCGGCGCGTCGCCCGCAAGACGCGGGTCATCGGCCAGCCAGCGATCGAGCTCCGTCTCGGTGCTGGCACACACCGGCAGGGCCCGCAGCCGCCAGGGCAGGGGAGGCGTCGGGGCGTTCGGCGTCGCTCGCCGCTGGGCCCCGATCGCGCCGATCAAAACCGCCGCAGCCAGTCGCCGATGCGGGCCGCCCCGGCCTCCAGTTCGGCGGCCGGATGCACCAGGGCCAACCGCTGCCAGCCCTCGCCTCCGGGGCCGAAGCCGTTGCCGGGGGTGAGGCACACGCCAGTGCCCTCCAGCAGGGCGGCGCAGAAACGCTCCGAATCCAGACCCCGAGACCGCGCCGGCTCAGGGATCTGCAGCCACAGGTAAAGGGCCATTGAGGGCAGCCGCACAGGCCAGCCCTGGGCCTCAAGGGCGGCGGCCATGCGATCACGGCGCTCCCGGTAGACCGCGCGCAACTGCTGGGGCCAGTGGGGGGCCTGCTCCAGGGCGGCGATGGCGCCGGCCTGCAGCGCCAGGGACTGGTTGAAATCCACCACCCCCTTGAGCTGGCGTAGGGCGCTGATCAAGTCCTCAGCGCCGATGGCAAAGGCCAGCCGGTACCCCCCCAGACACCAGCTCTTGGAGAAGGAGAAGAACTCGATGCCGCAGCGCCGCCAGGCGGGATGGCGCAGCAGGGCGGGGGCCTCCCCGTCCAGGGCAAGATCCACGTAGGGGTTGTCATGGGCGAGCACCACGTCGTGGCGCAGGGCCCGCTCCACCGCCGCATCCAGCCAGGCCTGCTCGCCAGTGGTGGCCGTGGGGTTGTGGGGAAAGCCCAGCACCATCAGCTTGAGGGCCTGCCACTGGCTGGGGGCCAGTCGGTCAAAATCCGGTCGCCAGCCGGCCTCGGCGTCGAGGGACAGCAACACCGGATCGGCGCTGGCCAGATGCAGGCCTCCCATGTGGGAGGGGTAGTAGGGGTCGAGCAGCAGGGCCGGATCGCCGGGGTTGAGCACCGCCAGCGGCAGATGGGCCGTGCCCTCCTGGGACCCCACGAGCAGCAGCACCTGCGTTTCCGGGTCCACCGCCACGTCGAATCGCCGCCGCGCCCAGGCCGCCACCGCTTCACGGAAGGGCAGGGTGGCGGCGTGGAGGCAGTACGAAGCACTCTCAGGCCTGCCCAGACCCGCGGCGATGGCGTCGAGGGCCACCGCAGGCGGCTGCAGATCGGTAGAGCCGAGGGAGAGATCCAGCAGCGGCGGCAGGGGAGCGCCGTCAATGGCGCGCTCGTGGCCTGTTCTGGCGGTGTAGGCGGCCTTGCGCTGGTCGTTGCGGGCGAAAACGCCGTTGCCGAGCCGCGACAGGCGCTCAGAGATGGGCATCAAGGAAGGCCTTGAGCTGGGACTGGGTCATGGCACCTTCGTGGCGGGCCACTTCGAGGCCGGCCCGGAACAGGATCAAGGTGGGCAGACCTTGCACCTTCAGGCTGTCGCGGCTGACGGGGTTGGGATCGGCCTCCAGCTTGCCGACGCTGAGAGCACCGCCGGGGGCCTCGGCATAGGTGGTGGCGGCCCAGGTCATCAGGGGGGCCATCAGGCGGCAGGGGCCGCACCAGGCCGCCCAGACGTCGACGAGCACCGGGCCCGGAGCCTCCAGAACCGACGCCTGGAAGTTGGCATCGGTGAGGGCCAGAACGGGGGAGTCGACGTCGGCGGGCACGGCGTTCGGAACAGCGGTGGCCCGATTGTATGAATTCAGAGCTTGTCGATGGACTGGCGCAGTTCCTCGAGCTCGGCGTTCACCTCAGCCACCTTCACCGGCTCCAGCTGGGGGGCCGGTCCGCCCTCCATGGGCAGGGAGATGGGGGTCCTGCCGCCTTCGAGCCGGTTTTTGAGGGCCGCCAGCTCTTCATCGACGTTGCTGCCCTCCAGGGCCGCGAACTGGCTTTCCAGATCGGCCCCGGCCAGCTCGGCGGCGGCCTGGCTGCGGGCCTCCATGTTCAGCACCTTCTCCTCCATCTGGTCGAAGGCGGCCATCGAACTGTTGGTGTTCAGGCTGCCCACGGCGTTCTGGAGCTGCTCCTGGGCCTGGGCCGCCTGGGCACGGGCCTTGAGCATGTCCTTCTTGGTCTTGGCCTCGGCGATCTTGCCTTCGAGGGCGGTGAGGCTGCGCTTGAGGGTGTCGACCTGCCCCGCCTGGCCGTTGAGCTGGGCGTTGAGGGCGGCGGCGGTGTCGGTGTAGGTCTTACGGCGCGAGAGGGACTCGCGGGCCAGATCCTCTTCACCCTTCTTGAGCGCCAGTTCGGCGCGTTCGTACCAGGTGCGGCTCTGGGCCTCGGCCTGCTCGGCCTGGTTCTGAAGCCGCTTCTGGCTGGCGATGGCCGTGGCCACAGCCTGGCGCAGCTTGACCAGATCGCTCTGCATGTCCGCCACGGACTGATCCAGGATCTTGGCCGGGTCCTCGGCCTTGCTCACCAGGTCATTGAGGTTGGCGCGCAGAAGGCGACTCAGCCGATCGAAAAAACCCATGGAGGCGGGGCTATTGCAGAAACTGACAGTAGCCAGAACTGGCCAGGGGCACCCCTGCAGCAGTCAGCGGATTGCCGCACCCCTAGCGTGGGCCGATGGAGCCGTCCCGTTCCCGCCAGCGCCGCCAAGCCGACAGCGGCGGCTCCCGTCGCTGGATCAGCGAGGCGCTGCAGACACGCCGGGTGGGCAACATTTCCTTGCTGATGCCTCCTCCCCGGCCGCCGGCCAGTGCCCTGGCGAGCTGCCTCGACAGCCTCCAGCAGGACTGGCGCCGCGACGGCCACCTGGCGGGCCTGTGGCGGGAATGGCCCCGCATCGCCGGCCCCCAGCTGGCCCCCCATTGCCGCCCTTTGCAGCTGCAGGGGGGCCTGCTGACGGTGGGCGCCGCTCCAGGACCCTGGCTGCAGGCCCTGCAGTACAACCGCCACCAGCTGCTGGGTTCGCTGCGGGCCGCCGGCTTTGTGGTGCGGGACGTGCGGGTGCAGCAGCACCACCCCGCCCCCACCACCCCGGGCGGCCAGAGCGAGGCGGAGGTGTGGGCCGTCCATCCGAGCCGCTGCGATGTTCACGGCATGGCGGACTGCCCGGCCTGCGGTCGGCCGGCCCCGGCCGGGGAGATGGCCCGCTGGGGCCACTGCAGCTTCTGCCGCCGCGCTGAGCTGGCCTGAACGCCTCACCCGGGGCCGTTCAGGGGCCGCCAGCCTCGTGCTGGTCGTCGAACAGGGCCCGCCAGGCCTTCTCCTGAGCCACCGCGGCCTCGCTGCCCTCCAGGGGGAACCCAGCCAGGAAGTCCTTGTCGGCGGATGGCTCGTAGGGCCCCTGCTTGATCTCCATCAGCACCGCATCGGCGCTCAGGGCCACCAGGGTGTGGATCAACCCTTCGGCCAGCTCGATCCCGAACAGGGGCCCGCCGGCGCTGATCCGTTCACACCCCAGCACCCGACCACCACCGTCGAGCAGCAGCAGCCCCACCTCCCCCTGCAGCACCAGGAAGCACTCGAAACCGGCACCGGGTGGCTCGCGCCGATGGCAGTGGGGCCGCACATAGGTGCCGATCTGCAACACGTTGAGGAAGCGCTGCACCCGATCGGCGGGGGCGTGGAAGTTGTGGTTCAGGCGCCGGCGCGGCGAGCCGGCGGCGCCGGCCGCCACGGCGTCGAACAACGCCTGATCGAGGCGCTGCAGGGGGGAGGGGGCGGCGGACTCCAGCGGGGGCACGGACGGCCATCGGCAACGACCCATAGATTGATCGCCCTGAGGGCAGCGGCAACGCCATGGGGGCAGGTCAGCGGAGAATCCGGCAGGCGGCGGCCCCCTTGGTGGTGGTGCTCGGCACCGGCCTGGCCCTGCCGGTCCTGGCGGCAACAGCCAAAGCGGGCGCCGCGCCGGCGGGCCCGGTGGCCAGCTATGGGATTGAGGCCGTCACCAGCTCGGGCCTGGGGGCGACGGCGATCGGCGGCGCCGACATCATGCGGATGATGATGGGCGGGCGCCCTTCGATGAACAGCACCAGCCACCAGCTGGAGCTGCAGTTGCAGGCGCCCGGCAAGGTGGCCACCCCCACGGCCGAACACCGCATCCCCCCTGCGATGGCGATGGGCACGGCGCTGCCGTTGCGAAGCGGCAGCGACAGCCCTGGTCAGCCCGGCCAGTGGCAGGACAAGGACATCCCCGAGCCGAAAGGGCGGCTGTTGATCTATCGAGGCTGTGCCGAAAGCGCCGGCGCCGGCCAGCCGGAGATCATCACCCTCAAGGGCCTGTTGCCGGAACAGCGTCGCCAGGCCCTGGAAGGCCTCAGGCGTCTGGCCACCAGCCCCGCCGCTGGCGGCGCGCCCTTCACCAGCGGCCGCTGGCCCTCTGGCAGCGAGCCTCCGGCGGTGCCGCTGCAGGCGTCGCTGGTGGGCAGCCATGTGGTGGCCAGCAACTACGCCCCTGAGATCCGCTTCCAGGTGGAGAGCAGCCACGACTTCCTGGCGCCGGTGACGCTGACGAGCACGGCGGCCGGCGGCGCCCAACGGCTGGGCTGGCGGACCGTCCCCACCGCCCTGGGCTACCAGGCCATGGCCACCGGCCTGGGCCGCCAGGAGGGCGACATCGTCATGTGGACCTCCAGCGAGGCGCCCTGGGCCGACAGCTCGGTGCCGGGCGAACTGCGGGCCCCGGCAGCGGCCCGGCTGGTGCAGCGCGGCGTGCTGCTGGCGCCGGAGCGCACCACCTGCTCAGTCAGCGCCCAGGCCATGGCAGCGATGCGGATGGCGATGCTCACGTTCACCGCCTATGGCGACACCCTGCAGCTGACTAGCGCCAAAGGGGCCCCTTCCTGGCGGCTCAGCCTGGAGCGCCGCTCCACCGCCATGCGTCCGTTGGGGGAGGGCCTGGCGGGTCTCGATCCGGGCGCCGGTGAAGGGAAGGAGGAGCCCAAGAAGCAGGGGGGCTTCAACCTGTTCAAGCTGTTCTGATCAGCCCTGGGAGGAGCGGATGG
>JBBQIH010000112.1:0-8075 GCA_038324725.1 Cyanobacteriota bacterium
TACGCCCGATGAGCAGCCCCGTTCAGGCCCCCAGCGCCGCCCCCACGTCCAGCGCCCCGACAACCACCACGGCCACGGCCGGTGTGGACGGCAAGGGCATCCTGATCACCGAGCCCGCCATGCGCCAGCTCGGCACCCTGATGGCCACGCAAGGGGGCGACAAGGTGCTGCGGGTGGGCGTGCGCTCGGGCGGCTGCAGTGGCATGAGCTACACGATGGATTTCATCGAGGGCGCGGAAATCCTTGGCGACGACGATACCTACACCTACGAACCCGCCGGGGCGCCGAGTTTTCGGGTCGTCTGTGACCCCAAAAGCCTGCTGTACATCTACGGCATGCAGCTGGATTTCTCTTCGGCCCTGATCGGCGGCGGCTTCAACTTCACCAATCCCAACGCCTCCCAGACCTGCGGCTGCGGCAGCTCCTTCGCCGTCTGAGCCCGGTCTTGCCGCTAGCGCCACGGCCCCGTGGCATGGGAGTCTGACGATCCCCACCCAGCCACCCCCCGCCGCCATGACGGCCCCGCAGGACTCCCGCTTCGATCAGGCCATCGCCCGCTACCAGCAGGGGGCGGCACCCGAAGACCTGATTGATGAGTTCCTGCAGATCACGGCCCAGGAACCCCGCCAGTCGGCGGGCTGGACCTGCCTGGCCTGGTTGCAGTTGCTGCTCGACCAACCCCAGGCGGCGCTGCCCTCGGCCCGCCATGCGGTGAAACTCAATCCGCAGGACCCCCAGGCCCGCATCAACCTGAGCGTGGCGATGCTGGAGACCGGCGCCAAGGGGGTGAGGGAGCACATCGACGTGGTGAAGCGTGTGATGTTGATGGCCCCCGAGCTGGCGGGCGAACTGCAGGGCTCGATCGCCGATGGCCTGCAGCGGCGGCCAGGCTGGCAGGCCCTGGAGAAGGTGAAGGCCTGGCTCAGCTGAACCCGCTGGGGCCCCGCGCGAGGGCCTCGAGCACGGTTTCGGCGATGCGCCGCGAGCCCCCCGGCGGGCCGACCCGCTCCAGGGCGGCCTGGGAGCAGCGCTGAGGCAGGTCCGGGTCAGCCAGCAGGCGCTGGATCAGGCCGGCGGCCTCGTGCAGCTCGGCCGTGTCGGCGGGACGCCGCCCCACGGTGTGGACCGTGGGGCCCAGCAGCCGCATCTGGGATTCGGCGAAGGCATAGCTGAACTGGGGGCCGCGGCCCACCAGCTGCACCACCGGCAGCCCGAAGCCCACCGCCTGCTCCACGGCCGTGCCGGCCATGCCCACCACCAGGTCACTGGCGGCCAGGATCGAGGGCAGGGCCCCCGGCAGCAACCACACCTCGAGGTCGCCACCGGCGGAGCGGAGCACCCCATCGGACAGATGCCAGCCGACCGCCGCCGCCAGGGGTTCCAGCTCCCGCCAGCGCGGGCTCTCCACCACGGCCACCAGGAAGCGCCAGGGGCCCTCCCTGGGAATCTCGCCCAGCTGGCGGCAGAGCCGCAGCATCAGCACCAGGTTGTGGAGGGCCTCCGGAAAGCGGCTGCCGGGCACCAGCGCCAGGGTACGGGTGCCCGGCAGGCGGGCCACCTGGCCCGGGTCCGGTGGCGGCAGATCCATGATCGGGTAGCCGCGGAACAGGGCCTTGGCCTGGCCCTGGGCCTGGAGGTCGCTGGCGGTGAAGGCATCCCGGGTGAGCACCACACGCACCCGCCGCCGCCGGCAGCACCAGCGGGTGAGGGCGGACAGCCGCAGCCGGCCCTCGTAGTAACTGGAGGTGGAGACCAGGAACACCACCGTCGGCCGTCCGGTGAGCAGGGCGAAGATCAGGGGGACATGGTCGCCGATGCTGACCACCAGGTCGAAGCCGCGACCCTGGCGCCAGGCCGTCCAGAGCTGGGCCAGGCTCTGCTGCAGCCAGCCTGCCGCCAGATCCTTCCAGATGTTGAGGCCCTGGTACACCATGCCCCCGGACGGCAGGGTCCGGCCCTTGAACAGGAGCGGCAGGCCCCGGCGCCCGTAGGCCGAGCCGGCGCCGACGATCGGCAGGGCCGCCAGTTCCAGCCCGGGCGAACACTGGCGCAGACCATCGGCAATCAACCCCCCATTGAGATCCTCCCCATGACCGTTGCTGATCAGCAGGATCCTGGGAGCAAGGGAAAGGGGCACACGGGACACCAAGTCCGGTCGAGTTTAGGTTTGGGCACAGCCGGGATTTCCGCCCCCTCCCGTCTCACCCCAACGGCATGAGCACTCCCGCCACAGGGCCTGCCGCCCAACTGCGCCGCCTTCTCGACATCGTGCTGGTGGCCGATGTCTTCCTCGTGCTGGCCGGTGCCCTCTTCTTCGCCGTGGCGGTGGTGCTGCATGGCCAACAGCTCGATGCCCCCCTGGAGCTCTTCCAGCAGCTGTGGCAACCGCTGTTCACCCCGGCGATCGGACTGCTGATGGCCGCAGCGCTGCTCAGCGGCGCTCTGGGCTGGTGGCAGCGGCGAGGGCAGCACTGAGATCGGTGAACTGGAAGTGGAAGCCCTGGGCCACCAGCCGCTCAGGCTTCACTTGCTGCCCTTCGAGCACCACCTTGGCGCCATCACCGAGCAGCAGTTGCAGCAGGGGGCCAGGCACCGGAAGTAGGCTGGGCCGTCCCAGAACGCGGCCGAGGGTGGAGGCGAAGATCGCCATCCGGGTGGGCTGCGGTGCCACGGCGTTGTAGGGGCCGGCGTAGGCGGCGTCTTCCAGGGCGGTGGCGATCAGCCGGCAGAGATCGTGGCGTTGAATCCAGCTCATCCATTGCTGGCCGCTGCCCACCGGCCCGCCGAACCCGGTACGAAACACGGGCAGCATCTTGCCGAGGGCCCCGCCATCGGGTCCGATGACAATGCCGACCCGCAACACCACGACGCGGCAGGCCTCAGGGGCGACCTGGGTGGCGGCTTCCCAGCGGGCGCAGAGTCGGGCCAGGAAATCGTCGCCCGGCGGGCTGGCTTCCGTGAAGCATCCCTCCAGGCTCGTGCCGTAGTAGCCGACGGCCGATCCGCTCACCAGCACCGAGGGAGGCTTGGCCAGCCCCGCCATGGCACGCACCAGCTGCGAGGTGGTGACCAGGCGGCTATCGAGCAGGCGCTGGCGATAGGCGGGGGTCCAGCGCTGATCGGCAATCGACTCCCCGGCCAGGTTGACCACCCCATCGGCCGCTTCCAGCGCCTCGAGCAGTGGGGGCTGGCACCAGCTGGCCGGATCGGCCAGATCGAAGCAGAGGTTGGTGATCCTGGGATCGGCCACCTCGCTGGCCGGCCGGGGCCGCCGGCTCACCAGGGTGAGCTGGTGGCCAAGATTGAGCAGGAACGGCACCAGCTCCCGGCCGACGAAACCCGTGCATCCGAGCAGAAGCAATCGCATGCCTACAGGTCCGTCGCAGTCCAGTACCGAGGTTAGGTTCCAGCAGCCCTAACCTGAGCCAATCGCACCTTCCCAAGATGGCTGACTCCACGCCTGCCGCTGCCCCGAACCTCAAGAAGGGTGCCCTGGTGAGGGTGAACAGAACGGCCTACACCAACAGCCTCGAGGCCGGAGCCAGTGATCCGGTGGCCCCCGGCTATCTGTTCGAGGGGCCGGGGGAGATCCTCGCCATCCAGGGGAGTTACGCCCAGCTGCGCTGGAGCCGGCCCGTTCCTGATGTGTGGTTGCGGCTCGACCAGCTCGAAGCGATGCCCGCCGCCTAAAGCTCCAGCCGGCGCCGTTCCTCCTTCAGCCAGCTGCGGCGCAGCCTGGCTTCGCGCAGCATCTCCTTGCCGTCATGGAGGTAGCTGTCGACGTAGCCCATGGTGTAGCGCTCCAGTTCGACCAGGGCGTCCTGCACCTGGCTGAGGCAGTGGTACAGGCTGAGGCCAAACCCCCGCGCCGCCGATGGGCAGGCCCGGGAGCGATAGAGGGCCTCCACCTTCTCCATCCGCGAACGGCTCTGCTCAAGGAAGGCACAGAATGCCGCCATCAGGTCGTCGTCGTAGGGATCGGCCGCCAGGGAGCGCAACTGGGCCGGGAAGGGATTGATCACCTGGCCGATCAACCGGTCGATCGGCACGTAAACCTGCTGGAGCCAGCTCAGCAACTCCTCGTCGCTGGCCGCCCCGGCGCCACGGCGCGGGCCTGAACCATGTCCACCGGAGCGCGGCGGAACCGCCACCCCAAGCCCGGAGCCGTGGTCGTAGTGACGGCGACGGTCGCCGTCCCTGAGCACCTCCCAGGCGGCATTGAGGGCCAGGATCGTGCGCTGATCACCGCCGGCATCCGGATGATGCCGTTTGACGAGGGCTCGGTAGGCGGCCTTGATCTCGGCGGTGGTGGCCCCGGGGGGGACCCCAAGGGTGGCGTAGTGGTCGGCTGGAGTCCTGGCCATGCGCTGGCAGTGCCGTCTGGACCCAGCATCGCCGATGGGCCAGCCCACCGGCGTCCAAAAAAAAGCCCCCTCTAAGGGGGGGGCAGGGGGTTGTGAGCAAGGGTGAGGAGGAAGGCACGCCGAACCAGGGGTCTTGTGGGAGACCCCAGAGGATCAGAACCTGAACTGGGTCTGGATCAGTCCGCCGAGCACGCTGCTCGACTGGCCAGCAGTGGTGAACTGACCGTTGGGGCGGCTCAGATAGAACAGAGCCGGGGTCACGCTGATGTTGTCGGTGACCTGGAACTTGTACCACCACTCCCAGGCGAAGTTGCCGTCCTGGGGAGTTTCGCCATTGCGCAGCGAGGTGGCGAACACCGGCTGGCCAACGGCCATACCGGCCTGGTTGCCCTTCATGAACACGTCGGACCACTGCAGGCCCACGCTCCAGGACTGGCTGGCGGCGCGGTTGGTCGACTGACTGAAGGTGGGGACCTGGCTGAAGCCGTTAGGCACGGTCACCGTGGTGCGTCCGACCCGAACCGTTGAGGTCAGGGGGTTCAGCTCCGGCTGGGTCATGGCGTTGTAGCCCCAGCCCAGGTTGATGGAGGGGAGCCAGCCGCTCTTTTTGGGCTGCCACGCCAGGGTCGTGGCGAAGTTGTTCGAGTAGGAGGCACTGCCGCCGTTGTTCTCAAAGCCAGCGGGGGTGGTGATGTTGGTGCAGTCCACGCCAGGCTGGGCGAACTGGGTGCCCCTTCGGAAGTTCGTTCCACACTGGACATAGCTCCAGGCAAAGGCGAAACGCCACTGCTGGCCGGCGATGCCGGCCTGGGTGGTCCAGGTGCCGCCACTGCGCTCAGTCAGCAGGCCGCCCACGTTGGGGTCACCATTGTCACCACGGGGGGCGACGTAGGCCGTGGAGACCGCAAAGAAGGGCTTGCCCTTCTTGACGTTCTGCTTCCACATCAGGCCGAAGGTGGAACCGGTGGCCTTGTTGTAGGTACCGGGGGCACCGTGCAGGGTGAAGACGTCGAGGATCTCCGACCTGTAGAACCAGGGCGTGATCGCCAGGAACTCCGTGTTCCGGGCCTTGGCGCCGAGCAGGGCGGTGAAGTCGCGACCGATCGGGAAGCGGTAGTACAGACGATCGATAGAAACGATATCGTTGCCGGTGCTGCCGGCAGCACTGCCCACGTTGGAGGAGAAGGCCCTATCCAGGGCCATCAGGTTGTATGGGTTGCCGCCGAAGGGGCTGTTCTGGAAGTTGCCGGCCCTCAGACGCGTATAGAGCAGGTCCTTACCGGTGAAGCTGGTGAGGAGGTTGAGGCGGAGGTCGTAGTTGAAGACCGTGCCACCCCAGTTGCGGCGGTTGTTGGCGGGGAAGCGGTTCGCGTTGGCGTTGGTGGCCGGCAACGCGCTGTTGGGGTTGGCACCCAAGGGCAGGAACGCTGCGGTGTTCGGGTTGCCCTGGCTGCCGCCGAAGCTGTTGGCACCGATCACGAAGACGGCATCACCCTGCAGCTTGGTGGTGGTGGAGAACTGGGTGGCTTCCAGCTCACCCACCTTGGCCTCCAGGCCATCCACCCGGCCGCGCAGCACGGCGAGTTCCTTCTCGAACTCGGCCATCAGGCGCTTGAGCTCGTCGGTCACTTCGGTGATCCGGTCGAGGCAGGCGTTCAGCAGGGCCGCCGCTTCGTAGCGGGTCATGGCCTGGCCGCCCTTGAAGGTGCCGTTGGGATAGCCGGCGACGCAACCGTAACGGTCCACCAGGTTGGAAAGGGCCTGAAAAGCCCAGTCGGTGGGCTTGACGTCGGAAAACTGGTTGACGCTCGTGACCTGGTTCTGGGCTTCCCAGGCCTTGAAGCGATCGATGTCCTGCTGCTCCATGTAGGTGGAGATCTCTGCCCTCTGGGTGGGGGAGATCTCACCGGCGGACGCCGCAAGCGGCGACAGCAGCCCAAGGGCTACCGGCGCCAGCAGAAGTTGCTGGAAGGGTTTCATTGGTCCTCACACCAAAAAGAGGAATCCCCGCAAGGGGGACGGCGCAAGGGTATCGGAATCCATCCGCCCTGCTGCGGGGCCGCAGCACACCGGCTGGTGTTGCAGCCGACATGGCACGCCATGGGCAAGCCCCCCTGGAAAGGGGGGCGGAGGGTTGTGTGTGAGGAAGACTGAGTGGGACGGTCAGAACCGGAACTGGGTCTGAATCAGGCCGCCGAACACGCTGCTCGACTCGCCGGCGGCGGTGAACTGGCCGTTCGGCCTGCTCAGGTAGAAGATTGCCGGGGTCACGCTGATGTTGTCGGTGACCTGGAACTGGCACCACCACTCCCAGACGACGTTGCCGTCCTGGGGCGTCTCGCCATTGCGCAGCGAGGTCGCGAACACGGGCTGACCCACGGCCATGCCGGCCTGGTTGCCCTTCATGAACACATCCGACCATTGCAGACCCACGCTCCAGGACTGGCTGGCGCCGCGGTTCGCCGACTGGTTGAAGCTCGGAACCGTGTTGAAGCCGGTGGGAACGTTCACCGTGGTGGCTCCGATCCGGACCGCCTGGGTCTGGGGGTTCAGCTCGGGCTGGGTCATGGCGTTGTAGCCCCAGCCCAGGCTGATCGAGGGGATCCAGCGACTGGCCTTGGGACGCCACGCGAAGCTGGTGGCGAAGTTGTTGGAGTACGCGGCGCTGTTGCCGAAGTTCTCCGAACCCAGGAAGTTGTTGTTGATGCTGGTGCAGCCGACGGCCGGCTGGGCGAAGGAACTGCCGCGGCGGAAGTTCTGGCCGCACTGGACATAGCTCCAGGCGAAGGCAAAGCGCCACTGCTGGCCGGACACGCCGGCCTGGGTGGTCCAGGTGCCGCGGCTGCGCTCATTCAGCAGGCCACCCTGGTTCGGGTTGCCGTTGTCGGCATTGGGGGCGACATAAGCCGTGGAGATAGCGAAGAAGGGCTTGCCCTTCTGCACGTTCTGCTTCCACATCAGGCCGAAGGTCGCGCCGGTGGATTTGTTGTACGCGCCCGGAGCTCCATGCAGGGTGAAGACATCGAGGATGTCGGACTTGTAGAACCAGGGTGAGATGGCAAGAAATTCAGTGGCCCTGGCCTTGGGGCCGATCATGGCGGTGAAGTCCTTACCGATGGGGAAGCGGTAGTAAAGACGGTCGATGAAAACGGTGTCGGCACCGGCGGTGGGAGCGGTGAGCTTGTCCAGCGCCATCAAGTTGTAAGGGTTGCCGTTGAAGGGGCTGTTGTTGGCATTGCCGCTGCGCAGCCGGGTGTACAGCAGATCCTTGCCGGTGAAGCTGGTGAGGAAATTGAGGCGAACGTCGTAGTTGAAGACCGTGCCCCCCCAGTTGCGGCGGTTGTTGGCGGGGAAGGCATTGGCGGCAGCCGCCGGAATTCCGGCAGCGGGGTTTGGCAGGCTCTGGTTGCCACCAAAGGAGTTGGATCCGATCACGAAGGTGGCTTCACCCTGCAGCTTGGTGGTGGTGGAGAACTGGGTGGCTTCCAGCTCACCCACCTAGGCCTCCAGGCCATCCACCCGGCCGCGCAGCACGGCGAGTTCCTTCTCGAACTCGTCCATCAGGCGCTTGAGCTCGTCGGTCACTTCGGTGATCCGGTCGAGGCAGGCGTTCAGCAGGGCCGCCGCTTCATAGCGGGTCATGGCCTGGCCGCCCTTGAAGGTGCCATTGGGATAGCCGGCGACGCAGCCGTAGCGCTCGATCAGGTTGGA
>JBBQIH010000113.1:0-8070 GCA_038324725.1 Cyanobacteriota bacterium
GGGCATTGGCGGCCGCCCGCAGCTGCTGGGCCTCCATCCCGCCGCGGCGGGCCACCTCCAGGTCGATCTCCAGCGGGTCCTTGCCCCGCAGCCGCCCCAGGCCGCCGGGATCGAAGTGGAACGGGCGCCGCCGCCCCAGGATCGTTTCCACATAACCGCGGCTCAGGGCCAGCCGCTCCTGCAGCTCCAGGAACAGGAACACCCTTGGGTAGCGCTGCTTGTACAGGCTCAGGAACTCCTTGGCCCGCGCCTGGCCCATGCCGGTTTCGCGCGCCAGCCGCTGGGCCCCCATGCCGTAGATCACCCCGAAGTTGATCGTCTTGCCCAGCCGCCGTTCCTCCGGCGTCACCGTGTCGGTCTCCAGCAGCAGCCGGGCCGTCAGGGCATGGACGTCGTCGCCGTCGTTGTAGGCCTGCACCAGCACCGGTTCGCCCGAGAGGTGGGTGAGGATGCGCAGCTCGATCTGCGAGTAGTCGGCGCTGATCATCCGCCAGCCCTCCTGGGGCAGGAAGGCCTTGCGGATGCGTCGGCTGAACGTGGTGCGGATGGGGATGTTCTGCAGGTTGGGGTTGCTGCTCGACAGCCGCCCGGTGGCGGTCACCGCCTGGTTGAAATCGGTGTGCACCCGCCCGGTCTCCGGCTCCACCAGCGCCGGCAGGGCCTCCACGTAGGTGCTCAGCAGCTTGCTGAGCGTGCGGTGCTCCAGCACCAGCTTCACCACCGGATGGTCGTCCTCCAGCTTCTCCAGCACCGCCGCGTCGGTGCTCCAGCCGGTCTTGGTGCGCCGCGACTTCTTGCGATCCAGCCCCAGGCTGTCAAACAGCAACTCCCCCAGTTGCTTCGGGGAGGCCAGGTTGAAGTCCACCCCGGCGGCCTTCTGGGCCTCCTGCTCCAGCTGCGCCAGGGTGGTGCTGAGCTCGTCGGCCAGCTCCCTGAGATAGGGCACGTCGATGCGGATGCCGGTGGCCTCCATCTGGGCCAGCACCGGCTCCAGGGGCAGTTCCACCTGCTGCAGCAACAGGGGCAGCTGGGGCCCCATCGCCGCCAGCTGCTCCGCCAGCAGCGCCCCCAGGCGCCGGGTCAGGTGCACGTCCATGGCGCAGTAGAGGGCTGCCGCCTCGATCGGCACGTCGGCGAAGGTCTGCCCCTTGGCAACCAGATCGCCATAGGCGGTGGGCTGGATGCCGAAGGCCCGCGCCGCCATCGCCTCCAGGCCATGCTTGTCGTTGGCATCCCGCAGGTAGTCCGCCAGCAGGGTGTCCATCACCACACCGGCCAGGGGCAGCCCATGGCGCAGCAGGATCAGGCGGTCGTACTTGGCGTTCTGGAGCGCCTTGGGGTGGCTGGCGCTGGCCAGCCAGGGCCCCAGGGCCAGCAGCACCGCATCAAGGGGCAGCTGCACCGGCGCTGGCGGCGGCGTGCTGAGCAGATCGGCGGCCGGCGGGCTGTGGTGGCCGATGGGCACGTAGGCCAGATCCCCCAGCCCCTCCCCCCAGCAGACGCCGATCCCCACCAGCTCCGCCTTGAACGGATTCAGCGAGGTGGTTTCGGTGTCGAGGGCCACCGGCGCCGCCGGATCGCTGCAGGCCAGCAGCCGCTCGATCAGGGCGGCCAGGGCCTCCGGGGTGGTGATCAGTTCCGGTCGCAGAGCGGGCAGGGTCTCCGTCGCCTCTGGCTCCTGCGCTGCGGTCGCCGCCGGCTCGCTGGCGGCCGCGGGGATGGCGGCGGTGACGGTGGTGGTGACGGTGGGCTCGGGCGGTTCCGCCGAGAACAACCGGGCGAAGCCCTCGGTCTGCTTCACCAGGCTGAACAGCTCCAGCTCGGCCAGACGCGCCCCCAGCCCCTCGCTGTCCACCCGGCCCAGGGCCAGGCGCGGTTCCTCGGGCAGGGGGATCTGCACCAGGATCTCCGCCAGCATGCGGGAGCGGAAGGCGTTCTCCCGATCGGTTTCCAGCTTGGTTTTCAGCGCCCCCTTCTGCTGGTCGAGGGCGGCATAGATGCCGTCCAGGTCGCCGTGGGCCTTGAGCAGGGTCAGGGCCGTCTTGGGCCCCACCCCTTTGACACCGGGGATGTTGTCGGAGCTGTCGCCGGTGAGGGCCTTGAGGTCGACCACCCCCTCCGGCGGCACCCCCAGCTTCTCGATCACCTGGGCCCGGCGGATCTGGGTCGGGCCGCTGTTCTTGGCGTAGGGGCCGCCACCCATGTAGAGCACGCTGATGTCGCGCGCGTCGTCCACCAGCTGGAACAGGTCCCGGTCGCCGGAGAGGATCCGCACCCGCCAGCCCTCGCCCGCCGCCCGGTTGGCCAGGGTGCCCAGCACGTCGTCGGCTTCAAAGCCCGGCGCCATCGACAGGGGCAGATCGAGGCAGTCCTTGAGGATGGCCTGCAGGTTGGCCAGGTCGGCGAAGAAGTGCTCCGGTGCCTCCTCCCGGTGGGCCTTGTAGGCGGCGTCCGCCTCGTGGCGGAAGGTGGGTTCGGCCGTGTCGAAGGCAATCACCACCCCCTGGGGCGCCAGGCCCCGGCAGTTGTCGAGCAGGGCCTTGAGAAAGCCGTAGGTGACGCTGGTGGGCACCCCCTCCTTCGTGGCCAGTCCCCCCTCGCCGCCCTTGGCGAAGGCGTAGAAGCTGCGGAAGGCCAGGGAGTGGCCGTCCACCAGCAGCAACAGGGGCTTGTCCCGCTCCATGGCCGTCCCTGGGATCTGCCCGCCGATCGTCACAGCCTGCCATCCGGCGGCTCGGAAGCGCCGTGACCTGCACCGGCCGGGCCGCCTTCAGCCGCTGCCGCCAGTACCGCTGGTGGCTGGAGCGGGTCTGGGATCCCGGCGGCGGCCGCCTGCTGTTCATCGGCCTCAACCCCTCCCACGCCGACCACCGCCACGACGACCCCACCCTGCGGCGGCTGATGGCCTTCGCCGCCGGCTGGGGCTACGGCGGCCTGGAGGTGCTCAATCTCTTCGCTCGGATCAACCCGAACCCGACGGCCCTGGACCAGGCCACCGATCCGGTGGGTGCCGCCAACGGGGTCTGGCTGCGGCGGCGTCTGCGAGCCGCTGATCGCCGCGCCAGCCCTGGGCTGATCTGGCTGGGCTGGGGCAACGGCGGCCGCCGGCTGGGCCAGGACGCCCGGGTGCTGGAGCTGCTGCTCCCCCACCAGTCGCGGCTCGTCTGCCTGGGCCTCACCGCCTCCGGCGCCCCGCTCCATCCCCTCTACCAACCGGCGGCGAGCCTGTTGCGGCCGTATGGGCCATCCTGTGGGCGTTCAGCCGCAGCCGCTGCTCCATGGCCCGCACCCCCCGCCGCTACGCCATCCACCTGTTCCTGATCGGCGGTCACCACCAGGAGGTGCACTTCAACACCCTCGAAGACTTCCAGAGCTGGTACGGCGGGGTGCTGAACGCGGCGGCCCTCGACGCCTTCGTCAACGTGCCGATCAGCGACCTGACCAGCGAATTCCTGGTGCTGCGGGCCGGCAGCGTCCAGGCGATCCGGGTGGAGCCGATCTACGGCGCCCTCGAAGACTGAAGCGCGCCGACGGAGACTTACAGCGCTGCGGCGATCCGTTCCCGGTCGCTGCCCAGCCGGTGCAGCAGCAGCCAGGTGGTGAGCAGATCGGGCCCCTTGAGGCTGCCCAGCAGGGCGGCCCGCAGCCCCTTCATCAGCACCCCCTTCTTGACACCGGCGGCCGTGGCGGCCTCCGCCAGCAGCACCTGGGCGGTCTCGGCATCGAGCGGCCCCTGGGGCAAGCGCTCCAGCAGGGCGCCCAGGGCGCCGCGGCTGCCCGCGTCGCTGCGCAGGGCCAGGGCCGCCTCGTCCGGCTCCGGGGCAACGAAGAAGGGGGCGGCCTGGTCGACCCCGTCGGCCAGCAGGCTGAGGGAGGGACCCAGCAGGGTGCAGAGATCCTCCTGCCAGGCGGCGTCGGCGCCGGCCACCTCGCCCCAGCCCCGGGCCTGCCACAGGGGCAGCAGCCGCTGGCGCAGCTGGCCGGCCGCCAGCCCATGCAGCACCTGGGCATTGAGCCAGTTGAGCTTGTCCCAGTCGAAGCGCGCCCCGGCCCGGTTGACCCGCTCGAACGAGAACACCGCCGCCGCCTGCTCGAGGCTGAAGCGTTCGCCGATCCCCTCCGGCGGCGACCAGCCCAGCAGGGTCATGTAGTTGACCAGGGCCTCAGCGGTGTAGCCCATGGCGCGGAAGTCGCCCACGGAGGTGACGCCATCGCGTTTGGAGAGCTTGCGGCCCTCCTGGTTGAGGATCAGGGGGGTGTGGGCGAACTGGGGCGGTGTCAGCCCCAGGGCCGCGTAGAGCAGCAGCTGCTTGCCGGTGTTGGCGATGTGGTCCTCGCCCCGGATCACGTGGCTGATGGCCATGGCGGCGTCGTCCACCACCACAACCAGGTTGTAGAGCGGGTCGCCGATGGCATCGGCGGGCGCCCGGCGGGCGATCACCATGTCGCCGCCCAGGTCGCTGCCGGCCCAGCGCATCTCGCCCCGCACCAGATCGCTCCAGGTGATCGTGGCGCCGTCGTCGATGCGGAAGCGGATCACCGCCTCACGGCCCTCGGCGATGTAGGCCTGCTGCTGCTCGGCGCTGAGGTCGCGGTGCAGGTTGTCGTAGCGGGGCGCCCGGCCCTCGGCCTGCTGGCGCTCCCGCATCGCCGCCAGCTCGGCGTCGCTGGCGTAGCAGCGGTAGGCGTGGCCGCTCTCGAGCAGCTGGCCGATCGCCTGCCGGTGGGCCTCGATGCGCTCGCTCTGCACCACCGGCTCCTCGTCCCAGCTCAGGCCCAGCCAGCCCAGGCCATCGAGGATGTTGGCGGTGAATTCCGGCTTGGAACGCTCCCGGTCGGTGTCCTCGATGCGGAGCAAAAAGGCGCCCCCCAGGTGGCGGGCGAACAGCCAGTTGAACACCGCCGTGCGGGCGGTGCCGATGTGCAGGGTGCCGGTGGGGCTGGGGGCCAGCCGAACGCGTACAGGAACCGTTGCGGGCACGGAAGCGGCTCCAGATGGTGAGAACGGGACTGACGGGGCTCGAACCCGCAACTTCCGCCGTGACAGGGCGGTGCTCTAACCGATTGAACTACAGTCCCAGACCGTCTTTCGAGGCTCGAATCGCCCCGAGGGGTGGATCCGGCGCCGATGGGCGATCGCGACGGCGCGGACGCCGACTAGGGAAGTATCCATCGTCACCCGTCCCACCGTCAACGCCGCCCGTCAACGCCGCCCGTCAACGCCGGCCTCGTGGCGAGGCGCCGATCGGCCACACAAAAAGCCCCGTGCTGGGCACGGGGCGAGCTGCGTGTTGCTGCCGGGACGGCCGGCTTGAACGGCGGCGCCGAAGCGCCAGAAAACCCTGGGCCCTCAGGGGCGGAAGCCGGCGGGTTCGATCAGGCGCACCTGATTGCCCCGGGCGGTGAATTCCCGCCCCTGGTCGCTTTGCACCACGACCCGACCACCGGACTTGACCCGGATCACCCGGGCCCGGACCCAGCCAAGGGCAGCTGATTCCAGCACCTTGACCACATCACCGGGCTGTAGATCCAACTCCATATTCGGAACCACGAGACTGCAAATGGGACCATCGAACGCGCCGTGGAGGACTTGAACCCCCGACATCAGGTTTTGGAGACCTGCGTTCTACCAACTGAACTAACGGCGCAAGGCGATGGTCCCTGGAAAGCGTGAGAGGGAAACGCGGGCGATGAAATCCCGTGAGACCAGGCTTCAGCGATCGAAGCGCTGTTTGACGCGAGTGGCTTTACCCACCCGGTCACGCAGATAGAAGAGCTTCGCCCGACGCACCTTACCGCGCCGCTCCACCTTGACGGAAGCGACCTGGGGGCTGTGCAGCATGAAGACCCGCTCCACGCCGATGCCCTGGAAAATGCGGCGCACGGTGATGGTCTGGTTGAGGCCGCCGTGGCGCTTGGCGATCACAACGCCTTCGTAGGGCTGCACCCGCTCCTTGTTGCCTTCCCGAATCCGCACGCCCACCTTGACGGTGTCGCCCACATAGATCTCGGGCAGGTCGCTCTTCAGCTGAGCCGCCTCAAACTCGTCGATCAGGGCCCGGGCGCTGAGCTTGCCGGTGGTGACCTTCACAACAGTGGCGGTGGTGGCCGTCACGTTGTCAGAGCTGGTTTCCGCTTCCACCGACTGGGGCTCCGCGTCTGGGGTTTGTTGGTCCACTTGCGTGGACGGATCGATCTCGGTTGCCATCCCTGTTCTCGGAGCGCCAGGCCAAACCAGCACCTTACCGCCTCAGGTGACCCCCTTCCCCCCGCGCCTCCGCCAGTCCCGCCGCAGCCGATCCCAGGCCATGAGGCCGCCGGTGACGAGCATCCACAGCAGCCCCAGGCCGTTGAGCAGCACGTACAGCGTTTCGCCCACCTCGCCCACCCAGCCCTGGAGCCATTCGCCCTCGTGCAGCACCATCAGCGGATGGGCCTGGTCCCGGCTCAGCCCGCCCCAGTCGCGCAGCAGCCGGTACCCCACCCCCGTGACGGCCGAGAGCAGCAGGGGGGCGAGCACCAGTGGTGCCAGCCAGGCATGGGCCTGCCGCAGGCGCACGCCCCAGGACGGTGAGGGTGCGACTGGGGAGGGGTTGGACACGGCGAACCAACAGCTGGAGGGACGCCATTGATAACTTGAATGTCCGGCTCCGACTCCCACCGCATGAACCTGTTCGCCGATCTGCTGGCCAGCACCAACGGCGTCAAGGGCGGTGGCACCCCCCTCACCCAGGCCGGTCCCCGCATCCAGAAGGGCCGCCGTGGTGTCGAGGTGAAATCGGCGCGGGAGATCGCGATCATGCGCCAGGCCGGCCGCATCGTGGCCACGGTGCTGCGCGAGATCATTGACATGGCGGTCCCGGGCCTGACCACCGGCGACCTCGACCGCCACGCCGAAACCCGCATCCGCGCCATGGGGGCCACCCCGAGCTTCAAGGGCTACCACGGGTTCCCGGCCAGCATCTGCGCCAGCATCAACAACGAGGTCGTCCACGGCATCCCCAGCGCCAAGCGGGTGATCAAGGCCGGCGACCTGGTCAAGATCGACACCGGGGCCTACTTCGAGGGCTTCCATGGCGACAGCTGCGTCACCCTCTGCGTCGGCGAGGGCGTGCCCGAGGAGGCCCGCCGCCTCAGCCGCGTCGCCCAGGAATCGCTGATGAAGGGCCTGGCCACGGTCAAGGCCGGCAGCACCCTGCTCGACCTCGCCGGTGCCGTCCAGGACCATGTCGAGGCCCATGGCTACGCCATCGTTGAGGACTACACGGGCCATGGGGTCGGCCGCAACCTGCACGAGGAGCCTTCGGTGTTCAACTACCGCACCAGGGATCTTCCCAACATGCAGCTGCGGGCCGGCATGACCCTGGCGGTGGAGCCGATCCTCAACGCCGGCGGCAAGGGCTGCCGCACCCTCAAGGACCGCTGGACCGTGGTGACAGCCGACGGCAGCCTCTCGGCGCAGTGGGAGCACACGATCGTCGTCACCGGCGACGGCTGCGACATCCTCACCGACCGCGACTTCTAGGCCCTCACGGCCGCCTCAGCAGGCCCACATAGGCCCAGCGCCCCAGGGTGGCCAATGGCATCAGCACGTAGGTGAGCGGGTTGGGCGTGACGATGATCAGGCTGCAGTTCCAGTCGGCCTGCCGCAGGATCTCGCCGGCCACCCAGTCGGCGCCCATCACCCCCACCGGATTGAGGGCCGAGCGGAACGGCCCCAGCACCAGCCGCCGCAGGCGCAACGCCTGTGCCAGCTCCGGCGCCCGCAGGCTGAGCAGCTGGCCCAGCAGCCGCTTGCTGATTTCGTAGAGCGGGCTCACGGCCGGCTGGATCTCCGCCTCCGAGGTGTTCACCCACACCTCTGCCCGCCGCCGCCCCTCCCGCCGCGACGCCACCACGGCGAACAGCTCCAGCAGCCGCCAGGCGCTCAGGGCGTTCACCTCCAGCGAACAGCCGGTGGCCGCGGCGCTGCAGTCGCCATGGACGTTGATGCCGTGGTTGATCACCAGCACGTCCACCTGCGCAAGCAGGGGCTCCAGGGCCGCCTCCTCCCCCACCTGCCAGTGCACC
>JBBQIH010000114.1:0-7992 GCA_038324725.1 Cyanobacteriota bacterium
GATCTGGTCGATCCGGAGTTGCTTGGCCGCGTTCTGGACGCCCATCGCCAAGGCACCGACAGGACCCGAACCCTGGCTTTCCTGCTGACCCTGATCTACTGGAAGCAGGTGATCGCCCCATGAGGGTCCTGTTCGTCTCCCACATGGCCACCCGCAGTGGGGCCCCGCTGCTGCTGCTGTGGCTGTTGCGCTGGCTGATGGAGCACGAGTGCGGGATCGATCCGGCCGTCGTGCTGCTCAGCGATGGGCCTCTGAGGCCCGAGTTCGAAGCCTTGGCCCCCACCACCGCCTGGAGCCAGCCCCTGTTCCAGCCACTGATCAAGCGCCTCGCCGCCAGGCTGGGCAGGGGACAGGCCAGCAGTCCCGCCGGCCTGCTGGAGGCCGCGGTGAAGCGTCACCAGCCCGACCTGATTTACCTCAACACCCTGGTGCTGGGCCAGCACCTGAAGGGCCTCAGCGCAGACCGGGCCCGGCCGGCCTGCCTCAGCCACGTCCATGAGCTCGAAACCACGCTCGCGACCATGAGCACCCCGGAGGCTGTGGCCCGCCAGCTGGCCCTCTCCACCGAGGTGGTGGCCTGCGCCGCAAGGGTCAGGCAATCCCTTTCCCTCCATCACGATCTCCCCCCGGATCGCTGCTCGGTGATTCCGGAGTTCGTTCCTTTTTCTGCTCAGGGCCACGGTCCGACGGTCGAGCCACCTGTCCCTTTGGAGGGGGTGGCCAGGGATCCATGCCTGGAGCGCCTTGAGATTGCCCTCGAGAACGGCACCTTCGTGTTCGGGTTCGCCGGCCAGGCGATCGCCCGCAAGGGGTTCGACCTCCTGCCCCAGCTGGTCAGGGAATGCGAGCGGGTCTTCGCCGGAGCGTCCTTCCTTGCGGTCTGGCTCGGAGCCGCTCCGGCACAGGACGAGGTGATCGTGGCCCAACGCGATCTGCGTCTGTTGCAGCTGGAACACCGCGCTTTGCTGCTGCCGCCGATGCCCACGGGCATCGGCGTGATCCGTCGGTATGCGGTTCATGGGCTGCTCTCAAGGGAGGATCCTTACCCCGTGGTCGCCCTTGAGGCGGCCGTCTCGGCCGTGCCCACCGTGTGCTTCCGCGACGGGGGTGGCATCGCTGATTTCGTGGCTGATGGCTGCGGCGTCGCGGTTGACTATCTCGACCTGGAGGCCTTCGCAACCGCCCTGCACCGGCTCAGCCTCGAACCGGAAACGCGCCGACACCTGGGCGAACGCAGCCGAGCCAAGGTGCTGCAGGAGTCCAGCATCGATGGGGTGGCGCCCCAGCTGCTGGCGTGCATGGAACGGGCCGTGGCGGCAGGAGCCCGCCGTGGTTGAGGCGCCCCTGCCAAGCTCCCGGCGCCTCTACGGCTGGCCCGAGGGAGCGTCGATCGCCGTGCCCGAACGGTTCAACGCCGATCCATCTCGGCCGCTCTTCTCCATCGTCATCCCCACCCTCAACCAGGGGGCCTTCATCGAGGACACCCTGCTCTCGATCCTCTGGCAGGGCTATGACAACGTGGAAATCATTGTGGTGGATGGCGGCAGCACCGACGACACCCCGGCGGTTCTGGAGCGCTACCGCCCCTGGATCTCGGTGCTGATCAGCGAGCCCGACCGGGGCCAGTCGGACGCCATCAACAAGGGGTTCCGCCGGGCCAGCGGTTCGGTTCTGGCCTGGCTCAACTCCGACGACTTCTACCTGCCCGGTGCCTTCCACACCGTGCTGGCCTGCTTCGCCGCCCAGCCCGGCCGTCGCTGGGTGATCGGCAGCGGCGACATCATCAGCGCCGACCAGCACTTCCTGCGCCACGTGCCCGCCCGCGAGGGTTCGGCCGAGACCCTGCTGGCCATTGAGAACGGCTGCTTCCTGTTGCAGCAGAGCTGCTTCTGGAGCGCCTCCCTCTGGCAGGAGGCAGGGGGCCAGGTGGACGAGTCCCTCAGCCTGCTGATGGACTACGACCTCTGGTGGCGCTTCTCGCAGCGCTGCTCCGGCAGCGTCACCCAGGAGAAACTGGGGGCCATGCGCTACTACGCCACCGTGAAGACCCGGCGCCAGGGGGAACGCTTTCCGGCCGAACTGGCCACCCTCTATGCCAGATATGGGGCCAGCGAGCCGCTGGAGCGGCTGGTGCACCGCCTGCTGAAAGAAAAGTCCGCCCTCGGCGAGCGCCTCCAGGCCCTGGAACGTCAACTGCCGGTGCGGCTGTTGCGGCGGCTGCGGCTGCTCCCCAAAGCATGAGCACACCCGAACTGTTCATCGGCATCACCAGCTGGAACAGCGAGCTGTTCCTGCCCCACTGTCTGGAGGCGCTCCAGACCACCACCCGGGGCCTGGAAATCCACGTCTGCGTGCTGGATAACGGCTCCACCGACCGCTCCGTGGCGATCGCCAACGAGCGCGGGGCCGAGGTGGTGCAGCGCCGCTGCAGCCAGCCGGACGCGCTCAATGCCCTGCTGCGCCGATCCCGCTCCCCGTACACCCTGCTGTTGCATGCGGATGTGATCCTGCTGTCACCGGATTGGTTCCACCACTGCCGTTCCCGGCTGACCGAGGGCGTGGCGCTGGTGTCACCGCAGGACATCGGCTGCGGGCCGCTCACTCGCCCCTTCGGTGCCGGCATGCCGGAGAGCTCCTTCCTGCTGATGCACACGGAGCGGTTCCGCCGCTGTCGGCGCCTCCACTGGCGACGCAAGGGACGCTGGCCGCGACCGCGCCTGGAGGTCGATTTCAACGGCCCCCACATCACCCACCACCTGCCGCAGGAACTGAAGCGCCACCAGCTCTCCTGGGTGCCCATGGACGTCTACGTCTCCAACCGGGCCAGCGAACCACTGTTCACGCCGCCATCACCGCCGGCGGTCTGGAGCGACGAGCTGGCCTACCTGCGCTACGGCCTGGGTAACTTCTACGGCCTCGACGGCACGATCACCCATTACCACAACTGGTACGACCGGATCGCCGCCCGGGAGAAGAGTGAAACGGCCCCCAGCCCCGGGCGCAAGGATTTCCCGGTGGACTTCATCCGTTCTTACACCAATCGCCTGCTGGAGGACTACAGCGCCGGCAGGCTGGAGCTGCCCACCGACCTCAGCACCACCCGCCCCCCCCGAGCGCTCTAGCCCCTTCGTTTCCTCCATGCCCGGTCCCTCGTCGCCACGGCCGATCGCCGCCCACTTCCTGCTGGTGCCGGAGCTGCTGCACTCGCCCCCCAACGAGGCGATCATCTCCGCCCTGCTGGAAAACGGCTTCGATGTCCATGTGTACGCCCCCGGGCCCTGCGGCAGCACCGCCCCCTACGGCGAACGGGTCAGCACCCATCCGGTGGCCTATGCGATGCGCTGGCTGCTGGCCCAGGCCTGGCGCCCCCACTGGCGCCGCTACGCCTGCTTCTCGGGCACCACCGAGGATCCGATCGCCGTGGTTGGGGTGCTGGCCCGCCTGCATCGCCGGCCCTCCTTCGTGCTGGGGGACGAGATCCGCGCCGGCAGCTACAGGGGTCCCCGCTCGGAGCGCTGGAAACGGCTCTGCCTGCAGGCCTACCGGCGGGCACGCTTCACCATCGTCAACGACAGCCACCGGGTGCCGCTGGTGCGCGAGTACGCCGGCCTGCCGCCGGCCCAGCCAGTGCTGGTCTATCCGGGCTGCTTCCGCAACCCGCCGGAGCGGGATTCCCTCCTGCGCCGGGAACTCCGCCAACGCTGGGGCCTGGAGCCGGAGGCCCTCACCCTGGCCATCTCCGGGGGCTTCAACCTCACCGCCGGCGCCGACTGGCTGCTCGATGCCCTGCACGAGGATCCGGCGCTCTGCGCCGTGGTCCAGCCCCTGGGGGTGGATTCCCTGGCCCTCTACCTGCTGCGGCGCCTGAGCCTCGGGGGCCGGCTCCACATCGAGACGGAACGGCTGTCGTGGCAGGAGGCCTGGCGATCCGCCGTCGGCTACGACATCGGCCTGGCTGTCTACACCAATCCGGCGCCCCAGTTCCAGGCCATGGGCGTCAGCTCGAATCGGCTGTGCATGTACCTGGCCATGGGGGTGCCGGTGATCTGCAGCCGCCAGGCCAGCTTCCAGTTCGTCGAGGACTTCGGCTGCGGCGTGATGGTCGACGATGGCGACGGCTTCCTGGCGGCGGCCCACCACCTGGGGGCCGACCTGGAGGCCCGCCGGGAGGACTGTGCCCGCTGCTTCCACGACCACATCCGCCCCCAGGAGCGCTACCGCGCCCTGGTGGAGGCGATCGGCGCCCTGGGGCGCGCCTGAGGAAGCACCCCCTACCGCCGCCATGAACCGCTCCTCCCTCAACCTGCGCCTCTACCTCGCCGCCCGGGCCGTGGTGCACGGCAGCCGTCGCCGCATCCCGCGGGCCCTGCTGCCGCCGCGGCGGCCCCTCGGTGATCGCTTCACGATCGCGATCACCACCTTCGAGGCCCGCTACGAGACCTACTTCCGTCCCCTCTACCGCTCCCTGCGGCGGAGCTTTCCCGAGGTGCCGATCCTGGTGGCCGTCAACGGCCACGGTGATCAGGCCAGCCAGAGCCGCTATCTGGAACGGATCTGCCGCGAGTTGGCCAGTGGCGAGCCACCCCATCGACGCTTCCTGCTGCACGATCGGGTGGTGGGGCTCTGCCAGCTCTGGAATGAACTACTCCAGGCCAGCCCCACCGCCACCACCCTGGTGCTCAACGACGATCTGCGCATCGACCCCTACCTCCGGCGCTGGGCCGAAGCCATGGCCTGGGAGTCGGTGGACCTCAGCCTGCTCAACAACACCTGGTCCCATTTCGCCATCGGTCGCCACTGCTGGCAGAGGATCGGCGCCTTCGACCAGACCTTCTGTGGCATCGGCTTCGAGGACATGGACTACACCGCCCGGGCTTCGCTGGCAGGCGTCGAGATCGGGGGCGCGGCCTGCCCCTATCTGCACCATGCGAACGACCAGCCGGTCACCACCTCCTTCGATGACCAATCGGCGCGGGTCTGGGGCAAATACACCTCCGCCAACCAGGAGAGCTTCTTCCGCAAGTGGGAGAGCTGCCCGGCGCCAGAGGGGATCTACATCCGCCAGCTGGGCCACCACGTGCGCCCCATCGCCCCCCTGCCGCCCCTGCCCGTGCCAGCCCTGGACGCGTCTGGGGCCGGGGTCGTCCACATGGATCGGACGCCATGAGGGTGCTGGTGCTCGCCCCCTCCGCCTATCTGCTCGGCGGGGTCCAGGACTGGTTGGCCAACCTGGTGCCGGGCCTGCGGGCCGGCGGGCTGGAGGTGACGGTGGCGGTTCCCGACGGCGACCATCACCGCCATGGCCCCTATAACCAGGCCTATCCGGCGCTGGCGGCCCAACCGCTCGCCAACCCCAGCGGCAGCGCCGAAGGCAGGATTCGCGCCATTACCACCCTGCTCGGGACTCTCAATCCCCAGCTCGTGCTCGGCGTCAACCTGGTCGATCTCTATCCCGCGGCCCTGCGGGCCCGCCGCCAGGGGCGGTTTGATGGGCGGGTGGTGATGACCCTGCATGCGCTGCAGGCGGCGTATTTCGACGACCTAGGGCGCCACAGGGACGGCATCGATGCCGTGATCGCCACCAATCGGCTGGCCTGCCGGCTGGCGAGCGATCTGGGCGGGATGGATCCCGACAGGGTGCTCTATGCCCCCTATGGCGTGCCGGTGCCGCCCTGGCAGGCCCCCGACGGCGATCCGGCCGCCACGTTGAAACTGGCCTGGGTGGGCCGGCTGGAGCAGGCCCAGAAACGGGTGCACGATCTGCCGCCGCTGCTGACAGCTCTCCAGGCCCTGGGCATCAATCTGCAGCTCAACATTGCCGGCGATGGTGTGGAGCGCCCGGCCCTGGAGCGATCCCTGGCGCCCTGGATCGCGGCGGGCAGGGTGCGATTGCTTGGCCACGTCGACCAGCCCCGACTGGCCAAAGAAATCTATGGACATCACCACGCCCTGGTGATCACCTCGGCCTGGGAGACAGGCCCGATCGTGGCCTGGCAGGCCATGGCCAGCGGCATGGCGGTGGTGAGCAGCCGCTATGTGGGGTCAGGCCTGGAAGGGGCCCTGGAGCACGACGCCACAGCCCTGCTGTTCCCCAGCGGCGATGTCGCCGCCGCCGCCGCCCAGCTGGCACGGTTGCGGCAGAGCGCCCTGCTGGAGCGGCTGTCCAGGGCTGGCCACGCCCTGGTGGCCGGGCGCTACAGCGAAGCCGCCTCCCTGGAGGCCTGGCGGCGGGCGCTGGAGCAGGTGATCGCGCTCCGCCCGCTGGCGGCGGGTCCTTCGGCACCATCACCGCCCCCCGCGGGGCGGCTGGATCGCTGGCTGGGCCGCCGGCGCGGTGAGGACCTGCGTCGACTGCTTGGGCAGCGCTTCCGCCACCACAGCGCCGGCAGCGAGTGGCCCCATTCCAGCGGCGCGAGCGATGGGGCGGCGGAAGCGGCATTGCTGGCGGCGGCGGGCCGGCTCGACCATCCCAGTGATCCCCATGGCTGAACCGGCAAGACCCTCCCGGAAGGAGTGGCTGGGTGTCTGGCTGAAGGAGCGACTGCGCTACGAGTGGTTGCTGCGCCGGCCCGCGCCAGCTCACCTGACGATCGCCAACCGCGACGAACGGCTGGAGGAGGCCCCCGATGGCCACGGCCAGGCCTGTCTGTGGCGTTATACCTCCCGACTGCATGCAGCTGGCATCCAGCCGGAGCTGGGCCGGCGCCTGCTGCACCGGTCCCTGGCTGCGGCACCGATCCGGCGTCGTGCCCTCCCCGGTTGGGGCGATGGGCCACCGGAACTGAGTGTGCTGATCGGCCACCGGGGCAGCGAGCGGCTGCCCCTGCTTCTGGCCACCCTGGACTCCCTTGCCGCCCAGGAGGATGTGCTCCTGGAGTGTTTGGTGATCGAGCAGGACAGCGAGCCCCGCATCGCCGACCGGCTACCGCCCTGGGTGCGCCACATCCATGGTCCCCTACCGGACCCGACCGCTCCGTACAACCGCTCCCACACCTTCAACCTGGGCGCCCGCATGGCCCGGGCGCCCGTGCTGCTTCTGCACGACAACGACATGCTCGTGCCGGCCGGCTACGCCCGCCGCCTGCTCGAGACGATCGCCCGCGGCTATGCGGTGGTGAACCCCAAGCGGTTTGTCTTCTATCTCGATGAGGTCCACAGCGCCGCGGTCCTCGCCGGCTCAGATGACTACACGGCGCGGCCCGCCGAGGCGATTGTCCAGAACCTGGAGGCGGGGGGATCGATGGCGATCACCGCCGAGGCCTATGCCGCCATCGGTGGCATGGACGAGGGCTTCGTCGGCTGGGGCGGCGAAGACAACGAGTTCTGGGACCGCTGCCTCACCCGGCCCACCTGGATCTGGGGCTACGAGCCGATCGTGCACCTCTGGCACCGCGGCCAGCCCCTCAAGCACCGACGGGACAACCCCAACCTGGAGCGGGCCCGCGCCGTGATGCAGCGTCCTGCCCTGGAACGCATCGCCGCCCTGCGGCCCGCACCGGTGCCCGGCCTGGTCAGCACGATCATCCCGGTTCACAACCGCTCCGCCCTGCTGCGCGAAGCCGTGGCCAGCGTGTTGGCCCAGGACCACCGGCCGATCGAGATCGTCATCGTCGACGACGGCTCCAGCGACGACACCGGCGCCGTGGCCGATGGCCTGGCCGCCGCCCATCCGGCGGTCATCCGGGTGATCCACCAGACCAACGGCGGACCCGGCGCCGCCCGCCAGCGGGGCCTCGACCACAGCCGCGGCGAGTTCGTTCAATACCTCGACAGTGACGACCTGCTGCTGCCTGGAAAGTTCGGCGTCCAGGTGGCGGCCCTGGAGCGGTCTCCCGAGGCCCGGATCGCCTACGGCCCCAGCCTGGAGGAGGACCATTCCCAGCGCCCCATCCTGCGCCGCGGCCCGATGCGGGCCACCGGTAAGCCCCTGGAGCGCCTGTTCCCGCTGCTGTTGCTGGAGCGATGGTGGAACACCAGCTGTCCGCTCTATCT
>JBBQIH010000115.1:0-7917 GCA_038324725.1 Cyanobacteriota bacterium
CGGAGACCGGCGACGGCTGGATCAAAGTAGCCGCAGGTTCCGGGGGACGGGAGCGGGAAAAGAAAAATGCGGATGGCGAGACTTGACCTCGCAAGGCCGAAGCCACACGCCCCTCAAACGTGCGTGTCTACCAATTCCACCACATCCGCGTGGCTGGCGCGGGCCGAAGCCCCTCACCGATTGAGCAATATACCCATGGGCTTCCCCGCCCCCGAAGGCCATCGGCGCCAAGCCTCGCCGGTGAGCACTGATACAGTCCGCCCCGGCATGGCCGCACCCCCGCCAGCCCACACCGCCTGGACCTGCACGGATGCCCATCGGCAAACTGCTGATCGCCAACCGAGGCGAAATCGCCCTCCGCATCCTGCGCAGCTGTCGGGAGCTCGGCATCGCCACGGTGGCCGTTTACAGCACCGTGGATAAAAACGCTCTGCATGTGCAGCTGGCCGATGAGGCCGTCTGCGTGGGTGAAGCCCCCAGCAGCCGCAGCTACCTCAACGTTCCCAACATCCTGGCGGCCGCCACCTCCCGCGGCGCCGATGCCATCCATCCTGGTTACGGCTTTCTGGCCGAGAACGCCGATTTCGCCGAGAAGTGCCTCGATCATGGCTTGATCTTCGTGGGCCCCTCGCCGGCCGCGATCCTGGCCATGGGCGACAAGTCCACGGCCAAGATCACCATGCAACAGGTGGGTGTGCCCACGATCCCCGGCAGCGAAGGTCTGCTGCAGGATCCCACCGAAGCGGCCTCCCTCGCCGAGGCCATGGGCTATCCCGTGATGATCAAGGCCACCGCCGGTGGTGGTGGTCGGGGCATGCGGCTGGTGACGGCCGCCGATCAGCTCGAAAGCCTGTTCCGTGCCGCCCAGGGGGAAGCGGAGGCCGCCTTCGGCAACCCTGGCCTCTACATGGAGAAATTCATTGACCGGCCGCGGCACGTGGAGGTGCAGGTGCTGGCCGACCGCCACGGCAACGTGGTGCACCTGGGGGAAAGGGACTGCTCGATCCAGCGCCGCCACCAGAAGCTCCTGGAGGAGGCCCCCAGCCCGGGGCTGGATCCGGAGCTGCGACGCCGCATGGGCGAGGCGGCGGTGGCGGCGGCCCGCAGCATCGACTACGAGGGCGCCGGCACGGTGGAGTTCTTGGTGGACAAGAGCGGCGCCTTCTACTTCATGGAGATGAACACCCGCATCCAGGTGGAGCATCCCGTCACCGAGATGGTGACGGGCATCGATCTGATCGCCGAGCAACTGCGCATCGCCGGCGGCGAACCGATCTCCGTGCGCCAGGACCAGATTCAGGTCAACGGCCATGCCATCGAGTGCCGCATCAACGCCGAGGATCCCAGCCACAACTTCCGACCGACCCCAGGCAAGATCACCGGCTGGCTCCCCCCCGGCGGGCCGGGGGTCCGCATCGACAGCCACGTCTACACGGGCTATGAGATTCCGCCCTTCTACGACTCCCTGATCGGCAAGGTGATCGTCTGGGGGGTCGACCGCGACCACGCCATCCGGCGCATGCGCCGGGCCCTGTCGGAATGTGCCGTCACGGGCATTCCCACCACGATCGAGTTTCACCTGGCCCTGCTGGATCGCCAGGAGTTCCAGCGCGGCGAGGTCTGGACCAAGTTTGTTGAAGAGGAAATGTTGAACCGCTGAAGCCCCCGGGGCTGCCGGTTCAGCCGACGGCCTGGCTGCTCAGCAAGGCCAGGGTCAGCAGACCCTGCTGACCCACCAGCAGTTCCCGCAGCAGGCTGATCAGCCCCACCCACACCACCGGCGTCACATCCACCCCACCAATGGGCTGGATCAGGCGACGGGTGAGGCTCAGCAGGGGCTCGGTGGGCGCCCCCACCAGGCGCATCACCCCTTGGCTGAGGTCGACCCTCGGGTACCAGGTGAGGACGATCCGAAACAGGAACAACAGGGTCCAGCCCGCCAGGGCCAGCCCCAGGGCCAGGTGCAGCAGGGGTAGGGGCGCCAGTGCGGGAAGGGCCAAGGCCGACACAAAGCTCTAAGCATGGAAGGACTGATCGTAGGAACTCACCCCCACTGCCTAGGATCCGCCCAGCTGTCCAGAGCGAACGCCTGCCATGACCCCTTCCCTCGCCAACTTCCTCAGCAGCCTTGGCTGGGGCGCGGTCATCGTGGTGATCCCCATCGCCATCGCCCTGGTGCTGATCAGCCAGAACGACCAGCTCGACCGGCGTCTCTGAGCTTCCGCTGACAGAGCGGGTACGGTCCTTAGAGTGTTGGCCATCGCCCGGGTCAACAGCCGTGGTCAACGCCAGCCTCAACTGGGCCAGCATCGTCGGCATCGTCCTGGCGGTCGGCGGAGCCTTCCTCTACTTCATGAGGAGCTTCAAACCGGCCCTGGCCCGGGACTACGACGTCTTTTTTGCCGCCATCGGTCTGCTTTGCGGCGGCATCCTCTTCTTTCAAGGCTGGCGCCTTGACCCGATCCTGCAGTTCGGGCAGTTCCTGCTGGCAGGCACCACTGTTTTCTTCGCCTATGAGAGCGTCCGCCTGCGTGGGGTGACCACCGAGCAGGCCCGGCGTTCCTCCTACTTCGACGACGAGGAACCCGCCGCCCCGTTCCGGCCACGCGGTGGGCTGGGCGGCGGCCGCAGCTATGACGACGAGCCGGACCGCTTCGATGAGCCGGAGCCCCTGCGCCGTCGTATCCCCTCCCGCGACGAACCCGAGGACGACTTCTACCGGCCGCGCCGGCCCAGCAGGGCCGCGATCCCCGAGCGCGCCGCCAGCCGCCGGGAGGAGCCCGACGCCTGGGACAACCCCCGCGCTGAGCGCCCCTCCAGCCGCCCGGAACGTGATCCCATCGACGAGCGCCCCGATCGGACCGCTGGTCGCTATAGCGCCGGTGGCTCTGCCCGCAGCCAACCCAGCGATTTCGGCGCCCGCCGCCGGGATCGGGACAGTGCCCCCGAACCCCGCCGCGGCTCCCGTCCGGTGTCCGCTGCCGACAGCGGTTCCCGCACCGGCCGCCGTGGTTCCACACAGCCGGGTCCTGCCGGCGCCTCGTCCCGTGACCCTGGCCTGAGCGCACCGCAGGGAACGCCCATGGGCACACCGATCCGCTCCAGCACCGCCCGGGGCGCTGCTGCCGACGACGTCAGTGATGCCGACTTCTCGCCGATGGCCAGTGGCCGGCCCCGGCCAGCGGCAAACGAGCCGCCCGCCGGCCCGCCGGCGTCCAGCCGGGACAACAGCTCCCGCTTCGACGACTGATCCGCTGATCACCCAGCACCGGCGACGATCAAGTCCAGGCTTTTCTTTGCTTCTGTTCGGGATGCTGGCCCTGCTGGTCTCGGGTTGCGGCAGCAGGAGCTGGGGACGCCGCAGCGCCGGTCCGGTGGGCTGGGGTGGCGCCGACCGCCAGGATCCCGCCCTCAGCGGCAACGGCCGGGTGCTGGCCAGCGTGGTGCGCCGCGACGGCCGCGACACGGTGCTGCTGCAGGAGCAGCCCTCCGGCACGGTGCTGCCGCTGCGCCATTTCGGCCGGCTGCAACCGCACCGGTCGCCCTCCCTGAGCTGGAACGGCCGCTATCTGGCCCTGCTGGTGCAGCAGGGCCCGGAACGGCGGGTGTTGATCGAGGATCGGGCCACGGGGCGGCTGCACCGCCTGCCCCTGCCCGGCGGCCTGGTGCCCGAAAGCCTCAGCCTGGCCGCCGATGGCCGGCGCCTCGCGATCGCCACCGAGGGCGACGGCCGCTCCCGGGTGCAGCTGTACGACCTCACCGCCCTGCTGGAGCCCGACCTGCCCGCCGGCCTGCCGGTGCGGGGGGCGCCGGCCGCCACCCCATGACGCGGGGCTCCGGCAGGCTGGTTCGGGCGGCGACAGTGGCAGTGGCGGGCAGCCTGCCGCTGCTGCTGGCGGGCTGCCTGGCGCCCCTGCCCCAGCCCCTGGTGGGCCTCAATCGGCGCCTTGAGGCGGCCGGCCCCGCCCGGGCCCCCGCCCTCTCCGGCGACTGGCTGGCCCTGATCGTCAGCCAGGGCGGCCGCGACAGGGTGCAGCTGGTGGATCTGCAGCGCCAGCAACCGGTGCCCCTGCCAGGCCTGGAGCGGCCCGATGCCCAGCCCCTGAGCGTGGCGGTGGATGGCCGCGGTGAGCGGCTGGCCCTGGTGCGCCAGGTGGAGGGCCGCACCGAACTGGTGCTCTACCGCCGCAACCTGATGGCCATGCAGCCGGTGCCGCTGCAGCCCCCTGGCGTGCCGCGCCGGGTGTCCATGAGGGGCGATGGCCGCGAACTGGCGGTGGAGGTGAGCCGCCAGGGCCAGTGGCAGGTGGATCTGATCGCACTGCCCTGATCAGGGCACCAGGCCCGCCCAGTGCAGGAAGGTGTCGTGGCTGAGGGCCTCGACCAGCAGCACAGCGACGAAACCGAGCATGGCGAAACGGCCATTGACCCGCTCGGCGTAGCCGCTCCAGCCGAAGGACGGCACCTCCGAGGTGGTGGCGCTGGTGGCGGGCGGGATGTCGCCTGATGGGGTGGCGGAAGGGTCGCTCATCGGATCAGTCCTCGCGGCCAAAGGTATAGCCGGCCGCCGGAAGCAGGCGCCAGCCGGCGTTGCCATCGAGCTCCAGAACGGTGTCGTGATAAGCGGTGAGGGTGGGGCGATGGCCCACACTCACGAAGGCCATCTCCCGCTCCACCAGCAGTTCGTAGAGGGCCTTCTCGGTGGTGATGTCAAGGGCGCTGGTGGCCTCGTCGAGCACCACGAACCGGGGCGAGTTGAGCAGCAGCCGGGCGAAGGCCAGGCGCTGCTGCTCGCCGAGCGAGAGCAGGCGGGGCCAGTCCTGCTTGATGTCCAGGTCGGGGTAGCGGTGCACCAGTTCGGGCAGGCGCACCTCCTCGAGCACATGGCGAAGCTGCTCGTCGCTGAAGCGATCGGGGGGCTGGGGATAGCAGAGCTGCTCGCGCAGGCTGCCCAGCAGCATGTAGGGCTTCTGGGGGATGAACATCAACTCGCCCACCGGCGGCCGCTGCACGCTGCCGGCAGCGGGCGGCCAGAGGCCACTCACCAAGCGCAGGAAGGAGGTCTTGCCGCAGCCCGAGGGCCCCACCACCAGCAGCCGCTGGCTGGCGGTCACCTCCAGGCTGAGGTCGCTCACCAGCAAGCGGTTGGTGCGGGGGGGCACCAGGTTCACGTGGCTCACCAGGATCGATTCGGGGCGCACGGCGCCGGCCCCAGCACCGATGGCGCCACCGCCGGAGGCCTGCTCGGCGGCCACGAACTCGGCCATCTCGGCGCTGATCGACTCCACTTTGCCCTGGAAGCCCTCGAGACGGCTGATGGAGGCGGAGAAGGCGGCCAGCCGATCGATGTTGTTGACGATGTAGCTGACCGAGAACAGCACCTGGGAGAAGGCGATACTGGCCTGGCCGAAGACACCGAAGTCGACCTCCTTGGCGAAGTAGATCGGCGCGATCACCAACCAGGGAAGGAAGCGGGAGAAATAGTCGTAGGAGCGCTGGATGACGCTGATCAACGCCTCCCAGATGATCAGCCGGTTGTAGTTGACAATCACGCCGTCCAGACGTCGTTCGCCCTCCTTCTGCTCCTGGCGCTCGCCCCGATAAAAGGCAATCGATTCGGCATTGTCTCGGATGTGAACCAGGCCGTAGCGGAAATCGGCCTCCAGCTTGAGCTGCTGATAGTTCAGATTCACCAGCTTGCGGCTGGCGAACACGATCAGGGCCGTGCCTCCCACCGAATAGCCCAGCAGCCACAGGGCCAGGGTCTGGTTGATGCTCCAGAGAACAATGATGAAGCTGAAGAAGGTGAGCAGGGCGGAGATGATCTCCACCGTCACACTCAGGCTGGTGGCCGTGAAGCTGGCCGCGTCCTGGGAGATCCGTTGGTCCGGGTTGTCAATCTCCTCAACGCTTTCATCGTTGGGATTGAGAACGTAGTAGGCCCGATTGGTGAGGTAGCGACCCAGCATCCGGCCGCTGAGCCACTCCCGCCACAGCAGACCCAGCTTGGGAATCAGGTAGCTCTGGATGGCTCGGATCGGCAGGGCCAGCATCAGACAGAAGGCGTAGATCGCCACGATCTTCCAGAACTCCTCCGCCTTGTAGGCCACCAGGGCGTTCTCGATGTTCCGGGCGATGAAGCTGATCCCAACGTTGATGCCGTTGATCACCAGGATCAGCAGGGCAATGATGCCGAGCAGCAACCAGGGCAGCCAGCGCCCCTGGCGCAGTTTGGCCCGCAGGCTGATGAAGGCGGCAAGCCCAGCGGCGAACAGCACCATGATCACGAGGCCGATCGGCCCGCTCCAGACCGCGGCCACCTGCTCGGGCACCCCAGGCAGGAAGCGGCTGCGCAGTTCGGGGATCCAGGCCCCGGCCGCCGCCACGACGCCGGTGAGCAGCAGCAGGGTGAAGCCCACCACCACCGCCAGCAGGGCCACCACCAGAAGCAGAAACTGGCCGCTGCCACCGCCGCCTTCGTCGAGGGGCAGGAAGTAGGGCTGGGCCAGGCGCTGCAGCTTGCCCAGCTGCTCGCGAAGGGCCTTCAGGGGGGTCATGGGCGTGGGCGGATCGCGTCATTCTCTCCGCCGGCCCGACCCGGCGGGGGCGGCGGTGTGCTCCCGGCCATCAGCCCGGCGGCCAGGCCAGCGGGCGCCCGCCGATCACGTGCAGGTGCAGGTGGAACACGGTCTGGCCGGCGTCGGCACCGCTGTTGATCACGGTGCGCCAACTTTCGAGCCCCTCCAGCCGGGCCACCTTGGCGGCCACCAGCAGCAGATGGCCCAGCAGGGCCTGGTGCGCGTCGGTGGCCTCACCCAGCTGAGCGATCGGCTCACGGGGAATCACCAGCACGTGCACCGGCGCCTGGGGGTTCACATCCCGGAAGGCGAGGCAGAGATCGTCGGCGTAGACCTCCTGGCAGGGAATCTCACCGCTGAGGATGCGGCCGAAGATGGTGTCGCTGCTGGCCATGGCACGCCGGGGAGTGGTCGGGAGGTGGCACTGAACGGGCAGTGGGCTCCAAAAGGGATGTTGGCACGGTGCAGCAGCGGGGCCCTGCGGGGCCTGGAGGCCCTGCCGGTGACGGTGGAGGTGGACATTGCGCCGGGACTGCCGGGGCTGCGGGTGGTGGGTCTGGCGGATGGGGCGGCCCAGGAATCGCGGGAGCGGGTGCGGGGGGCCCTGCGCAACGGCGGCCTGCGGGTTCCCCTGACCCGGGTGGTGGTCAACCTGGCCCCCGCCGACCTGCCCAAGGCAGGCCCCGGCTTCGATCTGCCCATCGCCCTGGGGCTCCTGGTGGCCAGCCAGCAGCTGGCCGCCGCCGAGGTGGAAGGGGTCTGGAGCGCGGGGGAGCTGGGCCTCGACGGGCGGTTGCGGCCGATCCGGGGAGTGCTGGCCCTGGCCCTGGCCGCCCGCCGGCACGGCGCCCGGGCCCTGGTGGTGCCGGCGGCCAACGCCGCCGAGGCCGCCCTGGTGGAGGGGCTCGCCGTCTGGGGGTCCGAGCATCTGGGGGAGGTGGTGGCCCTGCTGCGGGATCCGGGGCGAGCCCGAGCGGAGCCAGCCACGCCGGCCCCGCCTACGCCGGCGGCCGCCGGACCGGATCTGGCCGAGGTGCGCAGCCAGGCCCATGGCCGGCGGGCCCTGGAGATCGCCGCGGCCGGCGGCCACCACCTGCTGCTGGTGGGGGCGCCCGGCAGCGGCAAGACGATGCTGGCCCGGCGGCTGCCGGCGCTGCTGCCGCCCCTGGGGCAGCAGGAGGCCCTGGAGGTCACCCAGCTCCACTCCCTGGCCGGTCTGCTGGGGGAGGGGGCCGGCCAGCGGCGGCAGCGCCCCTTCCGCAGCCCCCACCACGGCTGCTCCGCCGCCGCCCTGGTCGGTGGTGGCGCCTTGCCCCGGCCCGGGGAGCTGAGCCTGGCC